>JBIOIC010000113.1:0-6936 GCA_044449625.1 Gemmatimonadales bacterium
CCTTACGGCACCGGGGGCGGGGTGGATGTCAGATTACCAGCGCCAGAACCGCTCCGGGCTGACCGCGGCGAGCCCTTCGGCCGCCGGCGCCTTCCCGTCGATGAGGTCGCGGATGATGGCACCGGTGATGGCGGCGAGCAGTATTCCATTCCGGCCGTGGCCGGTGGCGTACCAGAGTCCGCTCGCCCGGGGCTCGGCACCGATGATCGGAAGCCCGTCCGGGGTCACCGGGCGGAGCCCGGCCCAGGTCCGCGTCACCGCCAGCGTGGCGAGCGCGGGACAAAGCGCCGAGACGCCCGCAAAGATCGATGCCAGTCCGGCCGAAGTGGTCTCGGTTTCGTATCCGGCGTATTCCATCGTGGAGCCGACGATCGCTTCGCCGGCGCGCGCCAGCATATAGCATCCCCCCCCGTGGACGATCGCCGGTTCGATCCCCTCGGGCCAGGGCAGCGCCGCCATCTGGCCGCGCACCGGCTCGACCGAGATCGGGCGCGGCAGAGCGCCGATCCGGGCGCTCCAGGCACCGGCCGCCACCACCACATGCTCGGCCATGAACTTTTCCCCCGCCTCGACCCCGATGATCCGATCGCCATCACGACAGAGCCGCAGCGCCTGGGCCCGCTCGATGCGCGCCCCGAGCCGCTCAGTGTCCGCTCGGAGCGCTGTCACCAAGGCGACGGGATCGAGGGCGCCGTCTCGCGGGGCCCAGAGGGCGCCGAACGAGGGGCCGAGCCAGGGGTAGCGGGCCTTGATCTCGGCCGGATCAAACCAATCGCAGAGATGGCCTTGTTGGCGCTGCCAAGCGACGCGGGCGCGGAGCTCGGCGGCGTCCTCAGCGCGGTTAGCCACCCGGGCGATCCCGTCGAGCCAGAGACCGATGTCGACGCCGGTCGTCTCCTTGAGCGCCGGGGCGAGTTCGACGTACCGTTCCCGCCCCGCCACCGCCAACTGGAAGAGGGGATCCTCGGGGCCGGCTTCGACCTGAGGGGCGAGCATTCCGGCGGCGGCGCGCCAAGCCTCGCCCTTGGACTGGGCTTGGTCGAGGATGAGCACGCGGCGGCCACCCGCCGCCAGTTCCCGGCCGCAGGCGGCTCCGATGGCTCCGGCACCGATGACGATAACATCAAATGAATCTTGCACTTATCTTCCTTACGAAACTTATTGAAACGTGCGCCGTAAGGGTCGCCAACCATCTTCCGGAGGAAGATAGATGTTCCGGTCGCTCGTGGGTTTCTCGGTGCTCGCCGTCGTGGCCTACTTCGCGCTGCAGATCGTCTTCGGCCTCTTCGGGATCGTGCTCGGCCTGTTCTTCAAGCTGCTCTGGTTCGCAGCCATCGGGTTCATCATCTACCTCGTCATCCGGATGCTCAGCCCGAAGACGGCGGACCGGATCGAAGAGACGATCAAAGGGAAGAGCTAGGGGTCAGATCGCGGGGCACAGGTCACGGGGCCGTCGTTCCAGGACGTCTTCCCTGTGACCTGCGATCTGTCACCTACTTCCTTCTTAACTCTTCCAGGACCCCCCACACCAGCATCGGGATCAGCAGCTCATGGTGCCCAGTGAGCTGGATCCCGGTGCCTCCCGCCTTGGTCGGACGCTGGACCACGTTGACCCGTGGCCGGTAATGCCGCTGCATATCGAAGTCGGCGGCGAGGAAGTCCCGCGGTTTTCCGTCGCCGAGGTTCCGCGCGATGGTCAGGGCCTTGAGAAAGACCTCCGGCATGATCACGGCGCTCCCCCAGTTCAAGACCGCGCCGCCGCCGTCGATCACCGGCAGGGAACCCGCCAGGCGCCGGAAATCGCGATGACTGGTATCGCCGATGGCGGCGCCGTTCGCCGCTGGATGCTGATGGATGATCTCCGCACCGATCGCCGCGTGGACGGTCACCGGGATGTCCCGCTCCAGGCAGCCGATCAGGACTGAGGCGTCGCGGCCCGGGAGCGTCTTCCGTTCAGTCAGGGCGCGGGCCAGCCCCTCCCCGCATCCTTGGTGCCGTTCCGACGCCGCAGTGACGGCGGCGTTCATCTCTGCGCCCGTCTCCTCCGCCATTCCGAAGGTCCCATCTCCCAGTCCCGCCTCGACATCCTCGCTGGTGCCGCCGAAGGCCGCGAGTTCATAGTCGTGGATGGCGGCCGCGCCGTTCATCGCCACGTGGGTGACGATCCCGGCGTCGAGCCAGGCGCGGATCAACGGACCGAGTCCCACCTTGATGACGTGCCCGCCGAGCAGGAGGACGACGCCTTTGCCGGCCCGCTTCGCGGCCGCGATGTGGGTGATGACCGTCCGCAGATCGCGGGCGGCGAGGATGTCGGGGAGACTGTCGAGGAATGCGGTGAAGGAGCGGTCCGCTCCGGGGGGATCGGCGAGGAGTTCGGCATCCACCTTGTTGCGCCGGCCGCCGACCGGCACGGTGCGGACGCGCGAGAGATCGGCCTCGCGATAAGTCACGCTCAGCCCGCCGCGGGGGAAGCCGACGGGAGCTTGATCTCCCGCAGCTTGAGACTGATGACCCCGAAGGGGAATCGGGAGCGGATCTCGACCGGGATCCGGAGCGCGTCATCGGTGAGGTAGACCCGGGCCTGAGAAGACTCGGAGAACATCCCCTTCGCCTTGACGATCGGCGCCAGCACTAGGCACTGGAGCTTCCGGCCATCGGGGAGTTCGCAGTCATCGCGCTTGAGGACCTGGATGGTGACCGGGTTCCTGTCCTTCATGAAGTAGGTCGGGAAGGAATAAGTCTTGCCGACCTCGAGCGGGATGGTCCGGACGAAGTAGAAGAATCCGGCGTCGTCCATCGGATCGTCCGGCGTCGGGTTCCGGGCGGAGTCGCCCAGGGTGCGGTAGTAGCCGGAATCGGGGAAGATCAGCCGGTCCCGCAGCCAGAGGGATCCGTCCTCGTTGTTCTTCTGCAGGAACCGGCGACTCTTGAAATCGGCGGTGCCGGTCCAGGAGGTGAGGGTGTCGTCGATGGTGAAGAAGAGGGCGCGGCCGTTCAGGGTGAAGCGGAAGACGAAGCTCTCGGTCCCGCGCACCGTATCGATGCGGGGGATGGCCATCGAGGCATCGCCGACGCTGAGCACGCCGAGCCGGGCGGTGTAGTGGAACTCCTCGCCGACCCGGAACGGGTAGCGATCGACGGCCCGCGCGGCGTGGCCGGCGGGCCCCTGGAGCAGGGCGAGCAGGGCCAGTCCGATCATGCGGTGGCCTCTTCAGGCCGGCCGCGCGGCGGAAGGGGCGGAAGGTCGCGGAGCAGAGCTCGCTGGCGCCACACCGCGCGAGCCTCATCCCAGGGACGCAGGCGCGTGGCGCGCCGCCGCAGGTCGTGCCGCTCGATCACCTCGACGGTGTCGATCCGCCGGGCGTGGCGCGCCGCCTTGGCCGCCAGTTCGGCGTTGGCGGCCCATCCTTCCGTCCGCAGCAGGCGGTCGGGCCAATCGCGGAGCGCGTTCTTGAGGGTCACGAGGCGGAAGGCGGTGCAGCCGGAGAGGGCATCCCGGACGCCGGGCACCCGGGCGGCCCGCGGAACGAGAAGCCGAGCCCAGCGCCGCAGCCAGCGGTATCCGCGCGACGGCTCACCGGATTCGGTGAGCGTCCCTTGCGCCACCACCAGATCTGCACCGCTGTCGATCCGGCGCACGAGATCGGGAAGCGCGGCCGGCCCGTGGGTAAAATCGGCGTGGAGCACCACGGCGCAATCGCGCTTGGGGCGGTCGCTCCGCTCGGTGGCCAGGCGGAGCAGCTCCTCGAGCGTGCGCGCGTATCCCTGGCGCGACCGATGCCGCACCACGGTGAGCGGCAGCACCTTGGCATAGGGCGTGAGCACTTCCGCCGTCTGATCGGTCGAGGCGTCGTCGCCCACCAGGAGCTGGTACTCGCGGGGAAAGTCGGTGAACACCTGCCGCACTTTCCAGAGCAACAGGCCCACCGTCTCGGCTTCGTTATGGCATGGCACGCACACGTAGATCATTCTGCACCTGTCGGTTGGCTCAAGGAACGATACACCGTGAGCATCTGCTCTGCCATTGCATCATCGCTGAAGAATCCCGCCGTCGGGGTCACGGCGCGGGGCGGGCCGTCAGGAGCCGGCGGAGTTCCGCCAGGGTGAACGGTTTGTGGAGGACGGGACGTCCCTGCCGCTCGAGGAAGGCGAGGGTGTCGTCACGGATCGTGTCGCCGGTGCTGAAGGCGACCCGCTCGGCGAGCTCCGGGCGGGTGGCGCGGAGCGCCTCGTAGAAGTCGCGGCCGCTCAGCCGGGGCATCCGGAGGTCGGTGATGATGAGATCAGGATTTCCGGCGCCGGCCCGCTCCAGCCCCTCGTTGCCGTCGGCCGCGGTCTCGACCAGGTGGCCCCACGATTCAAGAGTGGCACGCAGGTAGTGGAGGATGTGCGGCTCGTCGTCGATCACCAGGATCTTGAGCGCGGTGGCGGAGGACGGGGCGGTCTCGGGGAGCGCCGCATCGGCGGGGGGGCGATCGTCCCCGGAGAGTTCGACGGTGAACTTGGCGCCGCCGCCGGTGGTGGTTGCCACGGTGATCCGTCCCCCGTGCTCCTTCACGATTCCCTGGCTGATCGCGAGCCCGAGACCGGTGCCCTCGCCCTCGGTCTTGGTCGTGAAGAAGGGTTCGAATGCCTGCGCCGCCACCTCCGGCGTCATGCCGGGGCCGTCATCGCTCACGTCGACCGCCGCGCCATCCAGCCACGGCCGCAGATGGATCGTAATCGCGCCGGGGCGGCCGGCGGCGGTGATGGCCTGCGCGGCGTTGTTGATCAGGTTCAGGAAGACCTGCTGGACCCGCGGCGCGTCGAGGCTCAACTCGGGGACACCGGGCTCGGCGGAGAGGTGCAGCGCGATCCCGCCGGCCAGGAGCTGGGAGCGGAGGAGCCCGATGGTCTGATCGAGGACCGGCCGGAGGGGCTGCCGCCGCCGCTCGGGTTCGTGCCGTCGGGCGAAACGGAGGAGGTTGCGCACGATGGTGGAGGCGCGTTCCGCCTCCTGGTGGATTACCGAGAGCGGCTCCCGCAATCCCGGCGGCACATCGCCCGATTCGGCGAGGAAATCGGCGAAGCCGAGCACCGAGGTGAGCGGATTGTTGAGTTCGTGGGCGACGCCGGCGATGAGCTGGCCGATGGCCGACATTTTCTCGGACTGCAGCAACTGCTCCTGCAGGCGGCGCCGCGCGGTCTGGTCGTCGAGCACCAGCACCCGTTCGCCGCGGATGGCGCCGGGGAGGGGAAAGGCGGTGGCGAGGAAAGTCCGTCCGGTGGCCTTGAGCTCCGCCTCGTGGGAGCCATCGGCGGTCGCGATCACGTCGCGCAGTTCCTCCGCCCAGGCCGGCGGTACCAGGCTGAGCCAAGGCCAGCCGGGGAGTTCGGCGGGAGTGGTCCGCATCAGCCGGGCAAAGGCCTGGTTGGCACCCTTCACCCGGCCGCGTCCATCGACAATGCAGAGGGCGAGGCTGAGCGCATCGGACACCCGTTCCCAGGCCTGCGCCGAGGGCATCCGGGCGATGACCGCGAGCGCGGCGGCGGCCTGCGCCGCCAGCGTTTCGGCGAGGGCGGCGTCGGCGGCGCTCCAGCGCCCGGCTCCTCCACCGAGGAGGAAGGCCCCGAGCGGCGCGCGCTGGGTAAGGATGGGAACGAGGAGGAGATCGTGGGCTGGTGCGCTTGCCGGCGGGAGTCCCAGCTGTTCGCAGGCCTCGACTCCGGAGATCCGTTGCCGGCCGCGCCGCAGCGCCAGCGTCAGAAAGAGCTGATAGCGTTCGGGCGGCGGCGGTTCGGCGTGGAGCGGACGTCCGGCCTCGTAGTCGCCGTCGGTCAGGGCGACCGCGAGCGCGTCGGGGCTAAATGCGCTGCGCAGCGTCCGGGCCAGACGCGCGGCGACCGCCGGCGCATCGATGGCTCCCGCGAGCTCCTTCGCGAACTCCGCGACCACATTCAGCGGTTCAAGCATCGGACGCGGCGGTCAGGCTTCCGCGGCGCGAGCGAGCGCCGCGAAGAGCCGCTGATCCGGCGCGCCCGCCTCGGCGTGGAACGCCTCGGGGTGCCACTGGACGCCGAGCAGCCACGGGCCGCCGTTTCCCTCGAAGGCTTCCACCAGCGCATCGGGGGCGGTGCCGGAGGCGACCAGGCCCGGCGCGAGGTCGCGCACGCCCTGGTGGTGAAACGAGTTCACCGTCAGGCGGGTCACCGCCAGCACTTCGGCGGTGCGGCTCTTCGGGAGCAACTCCACCGGATGGACCCGGGCGGTCCGCGCCCAGTTGCCGCTGTGGGCCACAGGACCGGGCCGCTCGCTTGGCAGATCCTGCCACAGGGTCCCGCCGAGGGCGACGTTGACCAGTTGAAAGCCGCGGCAGATGGCGAGGACCGGAAGGCGGCGGGCGCGCGCCGCGGCGACGAGGGCAAACTCGAAGGCATCGCGATCGGGTTCGACCGGGCCGAGTGCGGAGTGGGGATGCGCGTGATAGCGGGCGGGATCGATGTCGGCGCCGCCGGAGAAGACCAGCCCGTCGAGACCGGCGGTGAGATCCTCGGCCATCTCCGGTGGCAGCAACGGCGAGAGCAGGAGCGGGAGGCCGCCGCCGGCAACGACCGCCGCGACGTACGCGGCGTTCGCTCCCGTGCGCGCCAGGCCGTCGACGGTTCGGGTCAGGCCGGTGATACCGATGCGGGGCCGGCTCATCGGAGCACCGAATCCGGAAAGAGGGGGCAGCGAGGATCCTCGATCCGGGTGGGATCGACCGCGATGCCGATGAGCGGGATCGTGGTGTCAGCGACGGTCACCTGGCCCAGGATCGGTGCATCGCGGACGATGTTGCCCTCGTAGACCAGGAGGCCGAGCGGATGATGGGCGGCATCCGCCACCAGGACGCCGAAACTTGGGAAGAAGCGGGGCGGAGTTTTGCCGTCGATGCCGATGATCCAGCGGTCGTGGTC
>JBIOIC010000114.1:0-6844 GCA_044449625.1 Gemmatimonadales bacterium
GCGACCGACTCCCGGTATCCTGCTCGCGCTGTGCCTGTGCGGCTGCGCCGGCCCGGGGCGGCAGAGCGCGTCATTCGCGGCACAGGTGACCAGCAAGTCGATCCGGGAGACGCTCCGCGGCGCGGGGCGCACATCATGGTGCCGGAGCCGAGGGGTGCTGCTGCTGGAAGGAAGCCAGGGAGAGGATGGGGTCGCGCTGGTCTGGTACTTCGGGAGTGCCCTGCACGCCGACTCGGTCCCGCTCGGCTCGCCGATCACGTTGGATCTTGCCCGACGGGATTCGAGTCGCGCGGCGGCGTCGGGGGGATATCGGCGCGCGGAGACCACCGCCGTCGAGGGATATCAGACGCGGGATGGATGGCTGGTCATCCAGCGGCCCGATTCGGCGACGGTCTCGGCGCGGTTCGAGGGGACGTTCGTCCGGACCGGCGCGTTGGAGTCAGTTTCGATCGCGGGGAGCTTTGGCCCGATGGCGCCGGTCGAGGATACGACGCTCTGCGCCGTCCCCCGCACCACACCCGACACCGGTGTAAATTTGAGCCGATGACGGAGACCTATTTTCGCCGTGGCTTCGGGCTCAAGCCGGCGATCGAGGGCCAACTGGCCGCCGACTATCACAGTGCCGTGGTGGACGCGCTGCGCGCGCGCGATCACACCCTCGTGGTCGGATCGCTCACCTTCCGGCTGGCGCAGGAGTTCGGGTTCTGTTACGGCGTTGATCGCGCGGTGGACTACGCCTACGAGACCCGTCACAAGTTTCCCGACCGCAGGCTCTTCCTGGTCGGCGAGATCATCCACAATCCGCACGTGAACCGGAAGCTGGAGGGGATGGGGATCGGGTTCCTCAATCGCGGTCCCGATGGCGAGTTCGATTTTTCGGGCTTGGTCCCGGAGGACGTGGTGATCATGCCCGCCTTCGGCGTAACCATCCGCGATTTCGAGCGGCTGAAGATGATCGGCTGCGTGCGGGTGGACACGACTTGCGGATCAGTGTTGAACGTCTGGAAGCGAGTGGACGGCTATGCCAAGGACGGATTCACCGCCGTCATCCACGGCAAGTACTACCACGAAGAGACCAAGGCGACCGCGAGCCAGGTCCAGCGCTATCCGGGGGGCCGCTACCTCGTGGTCCGGGACATGGACGACGCGCGCCCGGTGCTCGATTTCATTGAAGGGCGGGGCGATCCGGCGGCGCTGCGGGAGCGTTTCATCCACGCGAGTTCCCCCGAGTTCGATTTTTCACGGGACTTGAACCGGGTGGGGATCGCGAATCAGACCACGATGCTCTCCGGGGAGTCGCTGGCGATCGCGGGGGAGTTCCGCCGGAGTTTCGCCCGGCGCCATGGGGAGGCGGAGGTCGACGCCCACTTCCGCACCTTCGACACGATCTGCTCCGCCACCCAGGAGCGGCAGGACGCGATCGTGAAGCTGCTGGAGGACCGGGTGGACCTGATGCTCGTCGTGGGGGGCTACAACTCGAGCAACACCTGTCACCTCGCAGCGCTCGCCGTGTCCAAGGGGGTGACGACCTTCCATCTGGAAGACGCGCAGTGCATTGATCCGGAGGGGGGGACGCTGCGGCATCAACCGGTCGGCGCCAAGACGGAGATGACGGCGGCGGCGGGGTGGCTCGCCGGGCGGACGGTGATCGGCTTGACCGCGGGGGCGTCGACGCCAAACAACAAGGTGGGCGAGACGGTGCTTCGAATCTGCGCATTGGCGGGGTTGGAGGCCGAGTTAGAGGTGGCGCTGGCGCAGTAGCGATTTCCGTCCCTCGTCTCTCATCTCCCGTCTCTCGTCTCCCTTTCTTCATGCCCTTCCGCCAGCTCACCGTCTCCGGCTTTCCGGCCATCGCCCTCTCGAACGACGAGATCGAGGTGGTGTGTCTGCCGGCGCTGGGTGGGAAGCTGAGCAATCTTCGGCGTCATCGCGGGCGGGAATGGCTCTGGCGAAATCCGGCGCTCCCGCTCCGGATGCCGGAGTGGGGGACGTCGTACGTCGAGACGGCGGACAGCGGTGGATGGGATGAGTGTTTTCCCACCATCGGCCCCTGTCCGATGCCCGGTGCCGGCCCCGATGAGCCGCCGCTCCCGGACCACGGAGAGCTCTGGGCGCTCCCGTGGGAGCACTCGGTCAGTGAGCAAGCGGCGGGCGCCGTGCTGATGGGGCGGGTCGAGGGGCGGTCGCTCCCGTATGACCTGACTCGCGAAGTGATCGTGCCGCCGACCGGATCGATGCTCAGGATCGATTACCGGCTGCGGCATCGGGGGACGGCCCCCTTTCCATACATCTGGGCGGCGCATCCGTTGCTGAACGTGCAAGCGGGGAGCACCATCACCCTTCCGACAGTGGCCCGCGTGACGGTCCTCGCGGTGCACGGGAGGACCGATCTCAAGGTGGGGGATATCATCACTTGGCCGCTCGAAGGGGCCGGTGCCGCGTGGACCTTTCCCGGAGAGGCCGGATGGGCGGTGATGCTCGCCGCCGATCTCGGGCCTTCGGGGCGGATTGAAGTGACCGATCCGGCGCGAGGCGAGCGGCTGGAAATCTCGACCTCGGCCGCGCCGCAAGTCGGGCTCTGGATCAACGCCGGCGGGTGGGCCCCGCAACGGATCGACGGGCGCTCACCGATCGCGCCCTACGTCAATCTCGGCGTCGAGCCGAGCATCGGTGTCGCCGACCGCCTGGACCGGGCGGTGGGGGTGTGGCACGCCGCGGCGATGCTCGATCCGGGCACGGAACGGCGCTGGTCGCTCACGGTCCGGCTGCCCGACCCCGCCCTGGATTAGCGCCGCGGCCCCGCGAGGAGTACTATATCTCCTGCCATGTCGACCAGCCGTACCGATACCGCCGCGGTGATGCATGCCGCCCTGCTCTCCCTGCCCGGGGTGACTCCGAAACGGTTGTTCGGTGCGCAGGCGTTTTTCTTCGGGCAGCGGATGTTCGCTTTTCTGGTGGACGGGGCGGTGGTGCTCAAATTGCCGGCGGCGGAGCGGCGGTTGGCGCTGGAGGGGGGCCATGGCCGGCCGTTCCTGGTCGGGGCCAACGTCCCCTTCGGCCGCTGGCTGGAGGTGTTGCTCGACGATCCGGTGCGGGCGCTGCACTTGGCGCGGGTGGCGCACGTGGCGGCGCAGGTTCCCGACCGCGAAGGCCCCCGGAAGCGGCGTCCCCGCGCCTTGAAGCGGCGCAAGCCGGCCTCCAAGCCCACCTGATCCCGCCGTCGCTTCGGGGGCGGGTAACGGCCGCCGCTCACTGTCCAGCACGCCGCCTCCCCGCATGAAGCCCCGGCTCATCCGCCCCTTCGCCCCGTTCCTGGTCGCCGCGCTCTTCGGCGGGGCGTTGTGGCTGTTGCACCACGAACTGGCCCGCTACCGCTATCGCGACATCCTGCGCGCGTTCGGCGATCTGCCGCTTCCCGATCTGATCACCGCCACGGGGTTCGCGGGACTCGGTTACTTCGCGCTCACCGCCTACGATACTCTCGCCCTTCGCTTCCTCGGCCGTCAGCTCAAGTACGCGCAGACGGCGCTCGCATCGTTCCTGGCGTACGCGCTGGCCCACACCCTCGGGTTCTCGTTCGTCACCTCGAGCGCGGTGCGATACCGGCTCTACAGCAACTGGGGACTCTCGACCGTCGAGGTCGCGGGGATCACCGCTTTCGCCGGGGTGACCTACTGGCTCGGTGCGCTCACCATCGGCGGGGCAGCGTTGCTCCTCGGCCCCAGCACGTATCTCCACCTCCTGCCGCTGCCGGTGGTGCTTCTGCGCATCATCGGCGCGCTGGCGCTGCTCCTTGTCGCCGCCTATCTCGTGGCATCGGCGCTGCATCGGCAGACCATCAAGCTCGCCGGACGCGAGATCGCGCTGCCGGGGCCGGGAATGGCGTTCATGCAGCTGGCCGCCTCGCTCGGCGATTGGCTGGCCGCGGCAGCCACACTGTACGCCATTCTGCCGGCGGGATCGGCACCGCCATTCCCGGTCTACGCGGGGATCTTCCTCCTCGCACAACTGGCCGGCGTCGTGAGTCATGTACCCGGCGGTCTCGGCGTGTTCGAGACGGTGATGCTTCTCCTCATCGGGCCCGGCGCGACCCCGGCGGTGGTCCTGGCCTCGATTCTCGCCTATCGCGCGATCTACTACCTCCTTCCCTTCGTGATCGCGGTGCTCACGCTGGGCGGTGTTGAGATCGAGCGCCACCGCCGCCGAGTAGGACAGACCGCCCGCGCCACGCAGGTCTGGACCTCTTCGATCACGCCGCGGGTGCTGTCCGTGAGCACCTTCCTCGCCGGCGTGGTCTTGCTGCTCTCGGGGGCGACTCCGGCAGCCCACGCGCGGCTCGCGGTCCTCGCGGGGCTTCTTCCGCTCGCCGTGATCGAAGTCTCCCACTTCGTGGGAAGTCTCGTCGGCTTCGGGCTCATCATGCTGGCGTGGGGGCTCCGCCGCCGATTGAACGCGGCCTATCATCTGACGATCGCATTGCTGGTGATCGGGATCGCGGCGGCGCTCCTGCGGGGGCTCGACTTCGTGGAAGCGGGCGCGCTCGTGGTGTTGTTCGCCGCGCTGGCGCCGGCGGGAAGGCACTTCCACCGCCGGGCGTTGCTCGGGAGCGAACCGCTGACGACGGAATGGGTCCTGGCCATCGCCACGGCGCTCCTCGCCTCGCTCTGGCTCGGCGCCTTCGCCTATCAGCATACGGCCTACTCGACCGAGCTCTGGTGGCGCTTTGCGCTTCGGGGCGATGCGCCCCGGTTCCTCCGCGCCGAGTTCGGCGTGCTGGTGGCGGCGCTGGGTTTCGTGTTGCTGCGGCTGCTCCGGCCGGCGCCCCCGGAACCGCATCTCCCCACGCCCGCGGAATTGGACCTTGCGGAGTCCATCGTGGCGCGGTCGCCGCGGGCGTCGTCCCATCTCGCCCTGCTGGGCGACCGATACCTGCTCTTCAATGAGCCGGGTACCGCCTTCCTGCCGTTCGCGGTGTCCAAGCGCAGCTGGATCGCCTTCGGCGATCCGGTCGGGCCACCGGAGGAGTGGGAGGATCTCGCCTGGGGCTTCCGCGAGATGGCCGATCAACATGGGGGCCGGACTGCGTTCTACGCGGTGCGGTCGGAGGGGTTGCCGCTCTACCTCGACCTCGGGCTCACCCCGGTCGAGCTCGGAAGGGAGGCGCGGGTGCCGCTCGGGGCCTGGTCGCTCGAGAGGCCGGAGCGGGAGACACTCCGCCACGCACATCGGACCCTGGTCGATCAGGGCTATCGCTTCGAGGTGGTGCCGCCGGGATCGGTGTCGGGGATGACGCCCGAGCTCCAGGCGGTATCGGATGCCTGGCTGGCCGCGCGGAAGATGCGCGATGGGGGGCTCCCGCCCGGTCGATTGGATGAACGGTACCTGCGGGACTTGCCGCTGGCGGTGGTGCGGCGCTCGGGAATCGCCGTGGCCTTTACCGCGATCTGGCCCGGAGGAGAGCACGAGGAAGTATCTGCCGACCTGATCCGCCATCGCGCGGATGAGCCGATGGCATTGACGGACTTCTTCCTCTGTGAACTGCTCGATTGGGGCCGCCGGGAAGGGTACCGGTGGTTCAGTCTCGGTGTGGCCCCGGTCGCTGGAGCCGGGGAGCGGTCGTTGGCGCCGCCGGAGAGAGCGGGGCTCGGGGAGCATCAGGAACGATTCGGCCCCGAGTGGACTCCGGTGTACCTCGCCGTGCAGGGGCGGCGGGCGGCCGCCAATGTCCTTGCCGACGTGGCGGCGCTGGTGCCGCGGTCACCGTGACTTGCAGAGAATGCCGTTGTGCGCCTTGATGACCCCGGCGCGACGGATGTCAAACCCGTTCTCCCAGGCATAGAGCCCGAGCTGTCCCACCGTCATCAATTCGCGATAACCGTAGTTCATCCAATCGGCCATGATCGCATAGAAGGCCCGGCCGCGCCATTGGTCCCGCGGCGTGGTGAGGATGGCCCAGCCACCGGGCTTCAGGAACTTCCGGTGCCAGGCGAAGGCCTCCGCCTTGTGCTCATCGGGGAAGTGTTCCACCAATCCGACGCTCACCACGACATCGAACTCGGGTCCGTGCGAGAGATCCCGGATGTCGGTGACCTCGAAATCGATCGGCATCTCCTCCCGATACCAGACGCGCTTCGCGCCGGTTGCGGGGTCGACGCCGAGAAAGGGGTAGCGTTCGGGAAACTTGCCGAAGCGGTCGGTGCGGCAGAAGTCGTCATAATCGACGAGGGTGACGTGACCGCCGGGGTACATCGCCGCTAGTTGCATCGCCTCGTAGCCGTCGGCGGCGCCGAGAAAGAGGATCCGGGGGCGTTCAAGCGCGAGCCCGCTGAAGAGCGCCCGTTTGCCGCGGGGGTCCCAGACGGCATCCTCGATACGATGCACCTTGTTCCAGACAGCGAGCTGAAGCAGCTCGGCGAGTGCCTCCCGGGTTCCGGCCAGGTTGGCGCGGAGCAGCGCCCGGAGCGCTTCACCGCGGACCTCTCGGGCCGTTGCCGCGGTATCGGTGAGGAAGAGCTCGTGAAAGTGACGGTTGAACTTGCTCCACCCTTCCCGCACCGGGAGGCGCCGCCCCTGTTCCGCTTCCCATTCCCGCTTTTCCCGGGCCCAGCGCTCGACCTTGTGGGGATGACCCACATCGCGCCAGGTCAGATGCTTCCAGTCGGTGGCGCCGGCGTCGAGGAAGAGATCGGGAGGGGCGTCGCGCAGATCCACGACCCACCGCTCCAGGCGCTCGAAGTCGCCGATGGTGTAGGCCGGTGTCGCGGTGGCGGTCATGCAGGGACCTTATCGGGTCGGGCGGGAGTCCGCCAGTCTCGCGCCTTTCCTGCGTCTGGACCCTCACCCC
>JBIOIC010000115.1:0-6829 GCA_044449625.1 Gemmatimonadales bacterium
CCATCGGTGAGACCGCGGACGCTCAGGGGGTGCCCACCCCGGCTCAATAACTCGACCGGGAGGGTCAGCCGCCCCAGGCGGGCCAGGACGGCGGCACATCCCACCGCGCCGGTCCCGCAGGCGAGCGTCTCGGCCTCGACCCCACGTTCGTAGGTTCTCATCGGCCAGCGGCCGTTGGTCGCGGAGGTGGGGGGACTCACGAAGTTGATGTTGGCGCCCAGCGGTGCGAAGACCGGATGCCGGCGGAGCTCGCGGCCCCGGCCTTCCACATCGACCCGTTCGATGTCATCAACGACGACCACGGCATGCGGCGGTCCACCGGACTCGGCGAACCAGATCGACACCTCTCCCGGGGCGAGCGCCACTTCGGGAACGGGGCGCGGCGCGGCGAAGTCCGGCAAGTGGAGTTCCGCCTGTTCACCTTCCCCGGGGAGAACCCGGGTCGAAAAGCTGGCGGCATCGGTCACCAGAGTCATCTCCTCGGGGGCGAGCCCGAGGTGAGCGGCGAGCCGAGTGGTGCAGAGGGAGGCGTTGCCGCACATCGGCGCCCGGGAACCATCGCAGTTGAAGAAGATCATCCGGACCGTGGCAGGCCCCTCCGACTGGAGGATGAGGAACCCATCCCCCCCGACCCCGAGACGCCGGTCGCATATGCCACGAATGCGCCGCTCCGGCCAATCCTCCAGCCGTGCGTGGCGCCCATCCAGCATCACGAAGTCGTTGCCGGAGCCGGTCATCTTGTAGAACACGGTCCCGCTCACAGGCGCCCCATCAGTGCGGCAATACGAAGCCAGGGCACCATGCGCACCGCCTCCCGGACGATCCGCTTGCTCATCTTGCTCTGCCCCTCCACCCGGTCGACGAAAACAATCGGAATCTCCCGCAGGCGGAACTTCTTCCGCCACGCGCGGAAGCTCATCTCGATCTGAAAGGCATAGCCGTTCGAGCGGACATCCGCGAGATCGATAGCGGTCAGCACTTCACGGCGGAAGCACTTGAATCCACCGGTCGAATCGGTCAGCGGAAGCCCCGCCACCCATCGGACGTATTTGTTGGCCGACCAGGAGAGGAGCAGGCGGCTCATCGGCCAGTTGACGACGTTGACCCCGCCGGAGTATCTGGAGCCGAGCACGAGATCGCAGTCGACGATGGCGCGAAGGAAGTCGGGGAGGTATTTGGGGTCGTGCGAGAAGTCGGCATCCATTTCGAAGATGTATGCGTAGTCCCGCTCGAGGGCCCAGCGAAAACCGGCCAGGTACGCCCGCCCGAGCCCCTCCTTGGCCGCGCGATGGAGCACATGGACCCTCGGTTCCCGACTGGCCAGACCATCGGCGATCCCGCCGGTGCCATCCGGCGAGTTGTCATCGACGACGAGGACCTCGAGGCGCGAATCCTGGGCCAGGACCGCGGGGACGATCAGCGGGAGGTTTCCCGCCTCGTTGTAGGTCGGAATGACGACGAGGGCGCGCTCAGGCATGGGCACGCTTCCGGCGCAGCGCCGCCACACCGGCACCGAGGGAGATCAGGAGGACAAAGATCCAGGTCGACGCCGAGGCGACCTCGGATCGATCGAGGATCGGCGAGCGGTAGCGGAAGACGAGATGGTGGGTGCCGGCGGCCGGCAGGGGGACGCCGATGAAGGCATAGTCGGTCCGGATGACCGTGCCCGGGGTACCATCGACCGTGACCTCCCAGTACGGGTGCCAGGTGCGGCTCAGCAGGGCGAGCGTCGCACCATCGGAGACGACCGTGACCGCGACGGTATCGGTGGATTCGCTGGTGATCTGGAAAGTTCCTTTTCCGGCGGCCCCGGAGAGACCGGGCACCGGCGCCGAGACAAAGGCGATCGCCCCCGGGTCAAAACTCGGATCCCATAGTGCCTGGAGCACCTGAAGGCTGTCGGGTTGGATGATCACGCGGCCGACCGTGGCGCCGCCGGGCAAGGCGCGGGTGTTCCGGTAATAGCTGCTGCTCTGGTTGCCAGCGATCTTTTCCCATCCGGTGATCGGAATGTCCGTCGCCGGCAGGATGGCGATGCGAATGCTCAACAGGCGCCCCAGGCCGCTGGTCATTAGCTGGAGCAAGTAGCCGTGGTAGGACCGTGAGTCGCGGCTGTCATAGGCCTGATCACGGATGGAGCGCTGGGTGACGACATCGTACCACCGTGGTTCGTTGCCGTGGTACCCGAACACCTCGGGGACGCCATAGGTCGCGAGCAGGCCCTGCTGGGTGACGACAAAGTCCGAGGGCAGTACCCGCTCCCCCGGACCCAGGAGCGTCTTCAGGTGATCGATCCCGGGGTCGGGGGGGAAGAAGTTCGCGTACGGCACCGCCTGCACGAAGGGGGTATCGACCCGCACGAGGTCCACGGCGGTCAACGCCAGAAAGGCGCCCAGGACGCCCCAGGCGGGGAAGCTCCCCCTGCTCTCTCCCCGGAGCGCAAACCAGAGGAGCCCGCAGACAAGCGCGGTCAGCCACGATCCGACGATCATCGTGTTGATGTTGGCGCTCAGCAGCGCGATCCGGTTGGCGTCGAGCGGGCCGAAAAACGACGACACCCCGTTCACTCCCGCCGACGATACGAACAGTCCGACCAGGAAGGAAAGCCCGGCCCCGATCAGCAACGCACGAGCCGCGATCCGCCGCGGGGACTCGGCGGCCGCCCCGCCGCGGAGTATCCGGTCCAGGAGCAACGCCGCCAACAGCACCAGCGGAATGAAGCAGAGGAACATCGCCAGGCTCGGCGCCCGGAAGTTCCGTATCGGCGGGATGAGATCGTAGATCAGGCGGAAGAAGGGAGTGTCGGCGCCCATCGCATAGAGCCAGGCGATGAAGGCGGTGGCGCCGAGCGCCCAGCGGCGGCGATCCCCCTTGAGCGCGAAGACCGCGGCGATGCCGAGCACGAACACGAGCCCGCCCCCGAACTCGAGATTGCCCTTGAGCGGATTCGGGCCCCAGTAGCTCGCGGGGGTAGTGGCATCACTTCCGGCAAAGCCGCCGACGAGGAGTCCCACAGTCTCCGGCCAGTGCATCGAGTAGTTCGCTGCATAATCGAACCCACGTCCGGTCCCGGAGCGCGGTGAATAGTTCCGGAGGTAGTGGTACATGGGAAAGAGGATCACCGCCGCGATCCCGATCGCCACGGTCATCGATAGTATTCCACCGCCGAGCCTCTGGAGCAGGGCGCGGGTGCCCTCGCTTCGACGCACCCAGATCATGCCGAGGCCCCACACGCCGAACGTCATCCAGGCGTAGAACGAAAGTACCGGATGGCCGATCAAGAGCAGGCCCGCCACGAAGCCGAACCAGACGAAGTGGGTGAATGACCGGCGTTCGATCGCACGCACCAGGAGGCCGAGGGCGAGCGGAAAGATCGCCGCACAGTAGAGCTTGGTATCCTGGCCGTTGAAGACCTGGCTGATGAGCTGGGCCGAGAGCAGGTGGACTCCGCCGGCGACGTACGCTACCCAGCGGGAGGCGCCGAAGACCCGGGCGCAGTAGTACATCGCGAAGCCGGCGACGAAGACGTGGAGGATGAGCTTCCACGCCAGCGCCTGCGGCATCGACATCAGGAAGTGGAGGATCGCCGTCGGATAGAGGGTGTCGCCGCCGCCGGCCTCGACGTAGGGGAGCCCGCCCTGAAGGTACGGATTCCACTGCGGGATGTGGCCCAGCGCCTTGACCGCGTTGACGAAGAACGAGCGGAGCATGACGCCGGCGGCGATCGTGTCGGAGCCGTAGATCATGCTCCCGGCCGGCGCAAAGAGATACGCCCGGAAAACGAGCACCGTCAGCAGCGCGTACGTGACCACCGGAACCCAGCGCGGCAGGCGGTCGAGCGGATGAATCGGAGTCTCGGGGCTCATCGGTCTCTAGGCAAAGGAGATGCCGGTCCCCGACCGGGCCGGCGCATCACGAACGGCAGGGCGAGCGCAATCTCCACGAGCGTCAGGAGCAGGCGACTGGCCAGCGCCAGCGCCAGCGCGACCTTCACCCCGGCCGCCGGCGCCAGCAAGCCGGTAAATATAGTCTCGCGC
Organism: Gemmatimonadales bacterium; assembly: GCA_044449625.1. Taxonomy (GTDB): domain Bacteria; phylum Gemmatimonadota; class Gemmatimonadetes; order Gemmatimonadales; family GWC2-71-9; genus CAMLHU01. The sequence goes on from JBIOIC010000115.1 coordinate 4,038, forward strand.
AGGCCCAGGCCCGCGGGAACAAAGAGGGCGAGCAGACCGACGAGATAGGACACGGTATAGGCGCTGGTGGCGTCCACAAAGCTCGGCGGAGGCGAAGCGAAGAGGCCGCGAGCCAGCAGGACCATGACCAGCCCGTAGCCGGCCCAGGCCAGCAGATTCCCCACGACGCCGATGACCAGAAAGCGAGGTGCGGCGGCCCTGATCCTGGGCGCAGTTGCGGGAAGGAATCCGCCCAGGCGATCGAGCAGCCGTTGCGAATGCAGGACCGCAATTCCGGCGATAGCGACAACGCCGATGAGGACCGCCCCCCAACTGTAGAGGGGGCCAAGCTTGGTGAGCGCATTGGCGGCGAGGAGTCCGCTCAAGGCCACGCCGGTCGCCAGGGAAAGCGCCTGCATGATGACGGCGGCAGTCACCGCCGCCCCGGCGCTCAGCCCCGCGCCCTGGGCCAGCATCGCCATTCCGGCGACGATGCCGAAGGAACCGAAGTACTTCCCGAAATTGGACAGGATCCACACCCGAGTGGCGGCCGCGACGCCAATCGACTCGCCGTAGCCGAGGAGTATCCTGCGCCAGGTCTCAATCAGAATGAGGTAGGTGGCGAGGGCGACGAGGACCGCCGCGGTGAGCCATCCAGGGGCGAAGTGCCACTCGACCGGCTGAGCGGCTGCGAGATGCCAGGCGCGCACCAGCGCCCGCAACGCCAGCGCCGCGAGGCCAAAGGCCACGAGGGCCCCCAAGACACGGAGCATCCGGTTGCGCTTCACCGTGCGGTCCCCGCCCGTGCCGCCTCATAGAGGGCGAAGAATCTCGCCGCCGCAGGTCCGGGCGCGAAGAGCGACTGTACCAACGATCGCCCCGCCACAACGGTCGACTGCCGCAGCGCCGGATCGCCGAGCATCCGCCCCAGTTGTCGCGCCAGGTCTGCAGCGTCGCCATCGGCCGCGAGGAGACCGGTGATTCCGTCCTGGATGACTTCGCCGGTGCCGCCGGCCGGCGTCGCGACCACCGCGCTCCCGCCGAGCAGCGCCTCCACCGCCGTCATCGGGAGTCCCTCTCCCCGCGGGCCTCGGCTGGCCAGCACGGTGACCGTGGCGGCCGCAAACTCGCCTGGCATCTCATCGTAGGGGCGCGGGCCCGCCCAGACCACGGCATGGCCCAGCCCGAGTTCCGCAGCCAATCGTTCAAACACCGGCCGGCCCGGCCCATCGCCGACCAGGCGCAGTTCACATTCGACTCCGAGCCCAAGGAGCCGTGCGTAGGCCCGAAGGATCAGGTCCACGCCCTTCGCGGCGATGAGATTGCCGGCATACAGTATCCGGGGAGGCCCGCGCCGGGCAGCTGGCTGACGAGTAAAGCGTTCTCCATCGACGGGGAGATAGGTCACGGAGAGCCGAGAGGCGACCGCGGGGACCACCACGGCCAAGTCATCCCGCATGACTCGCGAGACGGCGCTGATCGACACCGCGTGCGGCAGGACCTGACGGGCGGCGCGCCGCAGTATCCGGGAGCCCAGCAGGAGCCGCACGTCGCTCCCGTGGCAGGTCACGACCAACGGGACACCCTGCCCCACGGCGGCGCAGGCGCCCGGGATCCACCAATGCGCGTGAATGACGTCAGGCCGGAATTCACCGACCGCGATGGCGACGGCGCGTCGGAAGCCGAGGGCGTAGAACGGCATCGCAAGGATCGCCGCTGGCGCGGCGAGGCTCTTGGCCACATCTCCCTGATAGCCGATCCGCTCGAATTGCTCCGGGGCGTATCGAAAGCGCCGGACGTCGATGTCGCCGGTCATCTCCCGTGGCTCGGCACCAGCGGCGTGCGGCGCCACGACGGCAATCTCGTGCCCTGCGGCGCGTGCCAGATCGGCGATCCGAGCAACGAAGACGCCGGCGCGGTCACCGGGCCATCGAGGGTAGTTATGCGTAACGAACAACAACCGCACTGTTCAGCGCTCGCCGTCGCGTTGGTGAGTCCGCCGTTGGAGCTCCCGCACATCCTCTCGCACTCCTGCCACCATTTCGCCCACAAACCCACCGGCAAACAGCACGGTACCCGTGATCACCATCGTTTCGACGAGGTTCAACAGCGGCCGGAAGCCGATCCCGTAGCCGAAGCGCAGCACGAGCGCGACCAGGCCGGCCAAGAAGCCGACGGCGAAGAGCCCCGCTCCCGCGACGCCGAAGAAGAGCATCGGCTTCCGGCCGAAGCGGAGTTGAAACCAGACCGAGAGCAGATCGAGCACGCCGACCGGGATGCGGCTCCAGCCGAACTTTGATACACCCGCGTGACGCGGATGGAGGGGAACCGGTACGGAGGTGAGCCGGAAACCGTCCGCGGCGGCGATGACGACCATGAAGCGGTGCCAGTCGGGGCGGAACGGCACATTCGCCATCACCTCGGGGCGCCACGCCTTGACGGAGTTGAGATCGGTGACCCGAACGCCGAAGAGCCAGCGGCAGAGGATGTTGTAGACTCCCGAAACGAACGCTTTCTCGTATTTGCCCTGCTTGGTCCCCGTCACGATGTCGGCCCGCCCTTCCAGTATCGGCGCGACCAGCGCCGGCACATCGGCCGGGAGGTATTGCAGGTCGGCCGGGTAGAAGACGTGGATCCGTCCCCGGGCCGCCTCGCCTGCCGAGCGGAGCGCATCGGCGATCCCCCGCTGCCGGCGGTGGGTCACCACCCGCAGGAAGGGATAGCGTTCCGTTAGACCCAGGAGCACCTCGCCGGTCCCATCGCTCGAGCCGTCGTTGACGACCACCACTTCGAAGGCGAAGCCCGCGCGGCCC
>JBIOIC010000116.1:0-6814 GCA_044449625.1 Gemmatimonadales bacterium
CGCTGGTACTGGCGGAGCGGAAGGGGCTGTCGAAGGATCGGGTCGCAGAATTACGGCAGGTCCTGCAGGGCGAGCGCTCGACCTAGGTCAGTCCTGGTCGACGACGCGGACCCCGGCTGGCGGGGTGAAGCGGAACACATCCGACGCCACCTTCGGGTCCGCTCGCACCTTGTCGAGCGACAGTGTGCGGCGGGAGCCCGATCGCTCGATGATCTCCAGTCGGCGGGGCAGGGCGTCCCGCCGGTCGAGCCAGAGGGTCGCTTCGGTGAACGGCATCCCCGGGTCCTTGGGGCCGAGGGCGATGACGTCGGCATTCATCCCGCCGGTGGTATCGGCGCGGACGTAGCGCACGTGATACCGCTCCGCCGGCCGGTCGAGGAGCCAGCTCACCACGTTGGGCCCGAACCCGTCCCCCCCGCTGATCGCGAGCTTCAAGACCTGTCCCGGTGTCGTGCTCGGCGTGTAGACCCAGATCCAGCGGCCGTCCATGATGATCATGTCGCCCTTGGGATCGGAGAAGCGCATCGAGAGCTTGCTCGTTCCCGACTGGGTAAGGCGGCCGCGGCTGGTGAAGGTGCCGATCATCGGGTCGGCGATGACCTGCTGGAAGTCGGCCTGGAAGGCGTTGAGCGCGGCATAGGCGCGGGCCGCGCGCTGGACCACCGCGATGCCGTCCTGGGCCAGGGCGGCATGAGGGATGGAGGCCAGCAGGATCGCCGCGATGGCGGCGCGCCGCAGGATCACGCGCGCAGCCCGGCGGGCTCGGCCACCCGGCGCCCGATCACTTCGGCGATCAGGCGGATTTCCCGCATCATCCGCTCGAACTGCTCCGGATAGAGACTCTGCGCCCCATCGGAGAGGGCGCGGTCGGGGGCCGGATGCACCTCGACGAGGAGTCCATCGGCGCCGGCCGCGACCGCCGCCCGCGCCATCGGGGAGACAAACTCGCGCAGGCCGGTCCCGTGGCTCGGATCGGCGATGATCGGGAGGTGGGAGAGCGAATGCACCACCGGAATGGCGGAAAGGTCGAAGAGGTTCCGTGTCTGGGAGTCGAAGCTCCTGATCCCCCGCTCGCAGAGGATCACATCGGGGTTCCCTTCGGCCAGGATGTATTCGGCCGAGAGCAGGAGCTCCTGGATCGTGGCGGAGAGGCCGCGCTTCAAGAGCACCGGCTTCTTGAGCTTCCCGGCGCGCTTCAAGAGGGAGTAGTTCTGCATATTGCGCGCGCCGATCTGGATGATGTCGGCGGCCTCCGCCACCAGGTCGGCGCCTTCGGGGTCCATCGCCTCGGTGACGATCAGGAGTCCGGTCTCCTCCCGTGCCTTCTTGAGCAGTGCCAGCCCCGGCCGGCCCAGTCCCTGGAAGGAGTAGGGGGAGCTGCGCGGCTTGAAGGCGCCGGCGCGGAGGATCGTGGCGCCGGCATCGCGGACCGCGTGGGCCGCCGCCAGGATCTGGGATTCGCTTTCGACGGAGCAGGGTCCCGCCATGACCACCACTTCATCGCCGCCGACCGCGACGCCACCGGAAAGACGGACGATCGTGGATTCCGCCTTCCACTCCCGCGACACCTGCTTGTACGGCCGGGTGACGTGGATGATCTCGGCCACGCCGGGGAGGGCCGCCAGCCGCGAGCCGTCCACCCGGCCGTCGTTGCCCACCAGGCCGACGGTGGTGCGCTGCTTTCCCGGCATCGGGCGGGCCTGATAGCCCAGCTCTTCGATGGTGGCGACGACGCGCTTGATGTCTTCCGGAGCGGCATCGTGCCGCATGACGACCAGCATCGGTACCTCGTGCATCGATCCATGGACGAACTGACATAGTGAACGGTAAACGGTCAACGGTCAACGGGCTACGTCCTGCCGATCTCTCCGTTGGGTGCCCACCCGTTCACCGTTCACCGCTCACCGTTGACCGCCGTCACGCTCCCGCCGTTTCGCCGAGCCGCACGCCGACGATGGTCGAGACGCCGGGCTCCTGCATCGTGACGCCGTAGACGGCGTCGGCGGCCTGCATCGTCCGCGGGTTATGGGTGATGACGATGAACTGGGTCGCCGTCTTGAACTCGTCGAGCAGGGTGGTGAAGCGGCCGACGTTGGCGTCATCCAGCGGCGCATCCACTTCATCCATCAGGCAGAAGGGGCTCGGCTTGGTGAGGTAGATCGAGAAGAGGAGGGAGGTCGCGACCAGGGTCCGCTCGCCGGAGGAGAGCAGGTGGATGCGCTGGGTGCGCTTGCCTCGCGGCGCGGCGTGGATGTCGATCTCGCTCTCCAGCGGGTCGTCGGGGGTGGCCAGGCGCAGCTCGCATTCGCCGCCTCCGAAGAGGGTCTGGAAGACTTTCTTGAAGTTCTCCCGAACCGCCTCGAAGGTCTCGACGAACATCGTCTTGGCGGTCCCGTCGATCTCGCGGATCGCCTGCTGCAACGAGAGCCGGCCAGCGACGAGGTCGTCGCGCTGGGCGGTGAGGAACTCCAGCCGCTTGGCTTCCTCGCCGTACTCCTCCACCGCGAGCGCATTGACCGGCCCGATGGTCTCCAGCGCTTCGATAATCCGGGCGTTCTCCCCCTCCAGCGTCTCCAGATCGAGGTCGAGCAGGGGTGCTTCGGCCAGCAGGACGTCGAGCGGCTTCCTCCATTCCGACTCGATCCGCTCGGCGATCGCCCGGCGGCGGGCGGTCAGATCGGTGGCTTCGACCTCGATCCGGTGGTGTTCCTCGGTCATCGAGTCCACCAGCGCGCGTCCGGTCGAGAGCGCCGCTTCCGCCACGGAGAGTTCCCGTTCCGCGGTCGCCGCGCTGGCCTCGATGTCGGCGGCGGCGGCCTCCAGCTCCATCACGCCGACCCGGCGCTCGGCTCGGAGCTCGATCCACTGGGCTCGTTGCCCTTCGACCCCCTCGGCGTCGGTCGCCAACTGGGCGAGCTCGACGGCGAGTGCGCCGGCCTGACCCTCCGCTTCGGTCCCCATCTGTTCGGCGCGGGCCAGGCGGTCGGTTGTCGCCTGGGAGCGGGCCGCGACCTGCGCCTCCAGCACCTGCCAGTGGACCCGCTCTTCGCGGGCGGCTTCCTGTTCCCCTTCGAGCGCGTTCAATCGCTCCCGGCCGGTGCTGAGCGACTCCTCCTGCTTGACCCGTCCGAGTTCCCCTTCGGTGAACGTCCCGTCGATCTCGGCGAGGCGGCGCTCCCCGCGCGCGAGCCGCTCACGGAGGCTCCCCGCCTGGCGCTCCGACTCGCCCAATTCGCGGGAGAGGTTACCGACCACGCGCGTGACATCCTCGCGCGCGGCGGCGGCGGTCCGCTCGGCGTCGCGGGCCTCTTCCGCCGCGGTGGTCGCATGCTCCAGGGCGGTGTCGAGTTCCGCGAGGTGACGCACCGTGGCGGCGAGCAAGTCATCGGCGGCACCCAGCTTTCGCTTGGCCTCGGTGACCTCGTTGCCGAGGCTTTCCAGGTCGGCGCGACGGCGCAGCGGGCCCGACGGAGTGGAGCCGGTGAGGAGGATGGCGCCGTTGGGGCGCTGCAGGACGCGACCCGCGGGGTCGAGGACCTCCGATCCCGCGACCAGCGCGTGCACCCATCCGACCGCCGGCTCCGCGACCTGCAGCCCATGTCCGATCGATCGACCGGTTGCGCCGGGGGGGGCAGGATGGATCGGGAGGACGACCACGGCGCCCGGCTGGGCTTCGGCGTGCCAGGCCTGGATGGCGCTGACGGCGGCGCGATCGCGCACCAGCACGGCGTGGACCCATTCGCCGAGGAGCCGCTCCGCCAGATCGGCGTCGCGCTGGGAGGTGCTGATGAAATCGCTCAAGGGACCGAGGATCGCATCGCCGAAGCGACTGCGTACGGCGAGGAGGGCGGCGGCTCCGGGGGCGAGCCCCACCCGGTCCCGTTCGAGCTCCTCCAGCGCCTGGCGCCGCGCGCTCACCTGCGCCAAGGATTCCTCCGCCTGGCGCCGGGTCGAACGCTCGAGCGCCTCTCTCCGGCGCGCTTCCGAGACGTCGTGCCGGGCCTGCTCCGCCGCTTGGGCGGCCTCACGCGCCGCCTGGGCCTGGCGTTCCGCATTCTCGGCCGCATCGCGCCGCCGGCTCTCGGCGACGGCGAGCTCGGCCGCGAGGCCGGCATGACGGGCCTGCGCCTGGGCCTCCTGCTCCCGCACGGCGACGAGGTCGCGATCGAGCGCGGCCCGTTCTCCTTCGAGGGAGCGGAGGGTCTGCACATGCCGCTGGAGGTCTTCTTCCAGTTGGCGGACGGCGGTGCGCTGTGCGGTCAGGCGGTCGCGGACCGCCTGCTCGGTGGCGCTCCGGCCCGTCAGCTCCCGCTGGATCCGGTCGTGCTCCGCGAGCGTGGCGGCGCGTTCGGCGGCGGCGGTTTCCCGTTCCCGGGCCGCCTGATGGATCCGCTCCTCCATGGTGGCGCGCTCATCGGTGGCGCGCCCCCGGCGCTGGGCCGCGTTGGCGAGGCGCTCCGCCGCGAGGGCGAGATCGCCGTCCAGTTTGCCGAGTTCGACCCGCACCGCGCCCAGGCGGCGGACGATCTCGGTGCGCTCCGCCTCGACCGCGGCGCGGGTCCGGGCGGTCTCCTCGCGGCGGTGCTCCGCCTGTACCAGCGCCTCGCGGGCGGCGGGGAGCGCGGTCGAGAGCTCCTGGCGCCGCGCCCCGAAGGTGCCGAGCTGGTCTTCGATTCGATCGAGGTGACGATGGGCGAGGGTCAGCTGGACGGCGAACTTCTCTTCCAGGAGCTTGGTGTGGCGTTCCGCCTTGCCGCGCTGGCGGGCGAGACTGCGGAGCTGGGTCTGCACCTCGGCGATGAGGTCTTCCACCCGCTGGAGGTCCACCGCAGTCTCGTCGAGGCGCCGTTCGGTGCTCTGCTTCCGATCGCGGTAGAGGCCGATGCCCGCCGCTTCCTCGAAGAGGGCCCGCCGCTCCTCGGCCCGGTCGGAGAGGAGGAGGTCGATCATCTTGGCCTCGATCACCACGCCGGCGTCGCTGCCGAGTCCGGTGCCGCGCAGGAGATCCTGGATGTCCCGCAGGCGGACGTTGGCCTTGTTGAGCAGGTAGTCGCTCTGGCCGGAGCGCGACAACCGCCGGGTGATCACGACCTCCTTGTACGCCACCGGCAGCACGCCGTCACTGTTGTCGAGGTAGAGCGAGACCTCGGCGAAGTTTCCCGCCCGCCGTCCGGTCGAACCCTGAAAGATGACGTCCTCCATCTTGCCGCCGCGGAGCAACCGGGCCGACTGCTCGCCGAGCACCCAGCGTACCGCGTCGGAGACGTTGGACTTGCCGCAGCCATTCGGCCCGACGATCGCGGTCACCCCCCGGTCAAAATCGAGGGTCACCAGGTCCGCGAACGACTTGAAGCCGGAGAGCTCCAGCTTGGTCAGTTTCATCGAAGGTCTCGCGCGTTGTGGCGGGGCTCAGCGCCCCGGCGTGTCCGGCATATAAATGAAGTACGGCTGGCCCAGTTTCTTCCCGGTGGATTCCGCGGCCTCGCGGGTCGGGTAGGGGCCGAGCACCACCCGATAGCCCTCGTCGGAGTGCTGCGGCTTGATGACTGAGGCCGGGAGTCCGACGCCGGAGAGCTTCCGGGCGAGCTCATCGGCCCAGGCGGGGTTCTGCGAGCTGCTGACCTGGACGAAGACGCGGGCCTCCGATGCCGGGCGGCCCCCGGCCAATGCGGCGGAGTCGGGAGCGGGCCCCTGCGGCGTCTCTCCCCGCGGGGCCCAGTTGAGCACGAGCCAGAGATCGGCCGCGCCGCCGGGAATCCGTCCCACCTCGGGGAGTTTGGCGCTGGCAAGATCGTATCCGACCACGTCCTGTCCCTGGCGGAGGAGGAGGAAGCGGGAGGCGGCGATGGCGGGAAGATCCTCTCCCCAGGCGGTGGACCAGCTGCCCAGCAGTTCGTGGGTGCTCAGGTCCATCACCCAGACCGAGTCACCCTTGGCCGGGCGGACCAGAAGGTAACGGCCGAGGGGATCGCCGCGCATCGCACCCGGTTCACCGGGGAGGTCGATCGCGCCGAGCTTGGTCCAGGTGAAACGGTCGTAGACCGTGAGCGCGTCGGCGCCCCCCCGGGCCACGTAGAGGCGATGGCCGCTGGGGGAGAAGGCGACGTGCTGGACGTGGCGTCCCGCATCGAGGGTGCGGAAGGGATGGCTCGCGCCGGGGGTGAAGAGCACGACGGCGCTGTCGGCGGCGATGGCGACCAGGTTGCCCCAGGTGGTGGCGGTGGCCTCGCCGGCGGGGATGTCGGTCATCACCGGCGGCTGCTGCCGGCTGCCGATGGCGAGCCGCGGATCGTGCCCCTCGAGGATCGCGATCACCGATTCGTCTCCGCTTCCGAAGAGCGACTGGGCCGGTCCGGCGAGCTTGCCCGGGAAGGTCACCGGGGTGCGGTCGGTGAGTTCGGAGAGGGTCCGGTCATTCCCGGCGGTGTAGAGTGTTCCATCGGGACCGACCGCCGCGGCGCTCACGTCACTGAGAACGGGGTGGTTCTTGCCGCTCTCGAGGTCGACCGCGACGATGGTTCCCTTGGGATCCAGCAGATAAACCAGCCGGGCGTCGATGTTGGCGCCGACAATGCGCCGCACCGCCGGGAGGTCCTCCCGGCCGATCCAGGACGAGGGGCCGAGGTTGGGAAAGCGGAAGAGCGCCGCCCTCCCCCCGCGGCGGGGGATGCGGAGCAACGAAGCGGGTCGCGGGGGCTCTGCGGCGGTAACCGAGAGGGGGCCGCGAGTGGGCCCGGGGTGGCAGCCACCAACCGTGGCGCCGAACAGGAGAGCGATCGTGAGGCGGGGGAGGGCTCGCACCCCGGGAAGATAA
>JBIOIC010000117.1:0-6803 GCA_044449625.1 Gemmatimonadales bacterium
ACGCGACCCAGCGGGAGGTGCCGAAGACCCGGGCGCAGTAGTACATCGCGAAGCCGGCGACGAAGACGTGGAGGATGAGCTTCCACGCCAGCGCCTGCGGCATCGACATCAGGAAGTGGAGGATCGCCGTTGGATAGAGGGTATCACCGCCGCCGGCCTCGACGTACGGAAGCCCGCCCTGGAGGTACGGATTCCACTGCGGGATGTGGCCAAGCGCCTTGACCGCGTTGACGAAGAACGAGCGGAGCATGACGCCAGCGGCGATCGTGTCGGAGCCGTAGATCATGCTCCCGGCCGGCGCAAAGAGATACGCCCGGAAAACGAGCACCGTCAGCAGCGCGTAGGTGACCACCGGGACCCAGCGCGGCAGGCGGTCCAGCGGATGGATCGGAGTCTCGGGGCTCATCGGTCTCTAGGCAAAGGAGATGCCGGTCCCCGACCGGGCCGGCGCATCACGAACGGCAGGGCGAGCACAATCTCCACGAGCGTCAGGAGCAGCCGGCTGGCCAGCGCCAGCGCCAGCGCGACCTTCACCCCGGCCGCTGGCGCCAGCAAGCCGGTAAATATAGTCTCGCGCAGGCCCAGGCCCGCGGGGACAAAGAGGGCGAGCAGGCCGACGAGATAGGACACGGTATAGGCGCTGGTCGCGTCCGCAAAGCTCGGCGGCGGCGAAGCGAAGAGCCCGCGGGCCAGCAGGACCATGACCAGCCCGTAGCCGGCCCAGGCCAGCAGATTCCCCACGACGCCGAGGACCAGAAAGCGGGGTGCGGCGGCCCTGATCCTTGGCGCCGCTGCGGGGAGGAGTCCGCCCAGACAATCGAGCAGCCGCTGCGAGTGCAGCAGCGCAATCCCGGCGAGCGCGGCCACGCCGATGAGGACCGCACCCCAGCTGTAGAGGGGGCCAAGCGCGGTGAGCGCATCGGCGGCGAGGAGTCCGCTCAAGGCCACGCCGGTCGCCAGGGAAAGCGCCTGCATGATGACGGCGGCGGTCACCGCCGCTCCGGCGCTCAGACCCGCGCCCTGGGCCAGCATCGCCATTCCGGCGACGATGCCGAAGGAACCGAAGTACTTCCCGAAATTGGACAGGATCCACACCCGAGTGGCGGCGGCGACGCCAATCGACTCGCCGTAGCCGAGGAGTATCCTGCGCCAGGTCTCGATCAGAATGAGGTAGGTGGCGAGGGCGACGAGGACCGCCGCGGCAAGCCATCCAGGGGCGAAGTGCCACTCGACCGGCTGAGCGGCGGCGAGATGCCAGGCGCGCACCAGTGCCCGCAGCGCCAGCGCCGCGAGGCCAAAGGCCACGAGGGCTCCGCCAATTCGAAATACGCGACGCGGAATCAGGATTGGCTCCCGGCGGCCTGATCCAAGGCCTCGAAATAGCGGGATTCCGCGGGCGCACGGGCAAAATGATCGAGCACCAAGGCGCGCGCGGCCAGCACCAACCGTTCGCGCAGCGAAGGGTCCGTCAGCAGCCGGCCGAGCTGCTCCGCAAGATGCGCCGCATCGCTGTCGCGAGCGATCAGACCGGTGCGGCCATCCAGCACGATTTCGGGAACACCCCCGGCCGGAGTCGAGACCACGGCGCTGCCAGCCATCATCGCTTCGACCAGGGTGATGGGGAGTCCTTCCCCTCGAGGGCCGCGGCTTGCGAGGACCGTCACCGCCGCCGCGGCAAACTCCTCCGGCATCGCCTCGTGGGGCCGAGGACCGGCCCAGTCCACCTCAGAGGCCACCCCAAGCTCTCGCGCGAGTGATTCGAACTCCGGTCGGTGAGGGCCGTCGCCCACCAGGCGGAGACGGGCATCGATCCCCCGTGCGCGAACCATCGCGAACGCCCGGATGATCAGATCTACCCCTTTGCCGCGGATGAGATTTCCGGCGAAGAATATCCGCGGCGGCACGACTCGAGTTGCGCCCTTGCCGTCGAATCTTGACTCATCGACCGGAGAGGGCGTGATCCTCACGTCGGTCAGCCCCGTCCAGCGGCGCAGATCATCGGCCATAGTACTGGAGATGGCCGTGACCACGGCCACTCGGCCGAGCACGCCATGCGCCAAACTCCGCAGCGGCGAGGGACGGGAAAGTAGCCGGACATCGCTGCCGTGGCAGGTTACCACCACCGGCACCCCCTGCCCCACCGCCGCCAGGCTTCCCGGCAACCACCAATGGACGGCAAGGACGTCCGGACGGAAATCGAGGACGGCCTGGCGCACCGCCCGCCGGAATCGGACCAAGTAGATCGGCAGGAGCGCCAGCGCGATCGGCGATCCCGCGCTCTTTTGCACCGCGCCCTGGTAGCCGATCCGCTCGAAGTGCTCGGGGGCGTAACGGAAGCGGCGCACCGCCACCCCATCGAGCACCTCGGCGTCCGCCGCTCCCGGCGCATGGGGGGCGACCACAAGGGTCGTGTCGCCCCGGGCCTGCGCCGCGAGGGCGAGCCGCCAGACTTGCGCTCCCGCGCGGTCGCCGGAGGTACGAAGGTAGGTGTGGGAGACGAAGAGTACCCTCACAACGCCGAGGTCCCCACCCGCTCGCGACAATTGCCGTGGGCGTCTTCCAGCCAGTACGAGCCGGCGAAGACGCCCGGCGCAACGGCATCGACCGATCCATCGGCCCTGACGCCGAGCGCCCGGATCTCCCGGCGGCCGCGACGCCAATCGACGATCGGTCCCAGCGGTGCGGTCCACGGCCCCCCGCGCGAGAGGAGCCCCTTGACCAGATCAGCGTACGCTTCGAGCCCACCGGGGAATCCTAGAGCGGCGGTCAGATTAGGGTGCCAAATGCCGCTCCAAAGGCCCTCGCAGCTCCGGCAGACATCAGCCAACGCGAGGGCGTCATCGACCCACGCTCCGGGTGATTCGATCCCGCGGTACTTGCTGAGGGCGCGATCCATCCAGCAGAAAGGCGCCAGATCGAATCCAAACCGGTCCGGCAGCGGAAGCAAGTCTGCGGCACCGAGGCGGAATCCGTTACGGTCGGCAAAACCGAAGGATGCGTCGAAAGTGAAACCGGCGGCGGCCATCGCCTCTTGGGTCTCGCCGGGCCGCATCTTCAGAAAGTGCTGTCGCACTCCAGCAATGGGCGCGCCGGTGAGACCCTGAAGCCGGGTGCGCTGCTCGGAGAAGAGCGTGGTGGTATCACTGGTATCGAAACTCCCGTGCAGGCCGAGCTCATGCCCCGCCCGCTGGATCGCGGTGATGATCCAGCGCGTCCGAGCGGACTCCGGCTGATAGGTGATATCCCCCTGGTGCCAGGACCGCGCAGTCGGCGTACCGCAGATCACGAACCAGGTGCTCCGGATCGCAGCATCGGCTTCGATGGCGAGCAGCGCTTCGATGCCGGCGACGACCGGATCGCGACCCAGGGCCGCGAGCGCCGCACCCAGGACCAGGCCGATGCGCCTTCCCTCCCCCTTCCGGATCAGCTCGGCCAAGCGGAGGAGGGTAAAGGCCGGCCAGCCGACAACGACGTCGAGGTCGTGCGTAAGCGCGACTGCCCAACGTCTTCCGTCGGGCCAAGGAGCCGCCACACGAAAACTCCGTGTTCCAGCGGCGGCGGCGGCGGCGCACCGAAGCACCCCACCAAGTTCCGAGAGAATGGGGGCGCGCTCGACCCCGCCGATGACCAGCGGATTCGCGGCGGCGGGGACTCGGTCAAAGCGGTCCCGGAGAGAACTCGCCCGTTCGACGCTCGCCCCCGCGAGCGCTCCGGCGCGAACCAATGTCGCTGCCGGGACCTGCACCAGGCCATCGGCGTGGGTGATGGAGTCGGCAGGCGGAAGAATGCCTGGCGGGAGCACCGCCTCGGTCACCTCCAGGCGGACGCTCTCCGTTGGGCCGTTGCCGACCACGAGACGGGAGAGATCCAGCAGTACCGTGAGCCCGTACTGGGCTTCGGCGGAGAGGCTGGACGCATCCGGGAGGCGGATCACCGCCGGCGCCCTTCGTTGGGGGACGCTTGACGGCGCGCCGAAGCGCGGACTAACCTTGGGCACTGTGGCGCCGCACCGAACACTCCAATCACCCCCGCGAATGATCGCGTTCCCATGTCACGCTCCATGATTCCCCAACGCCGGATCCCGTGGCGGCACCTGCTTGTGTTCGGCTGGATGCCGGGATTCCTCAAGGTCTGGGCCTACCGTTCCCTGCTCGGCTATCGCATCGGCCGCGCCGTGAAGCTGGCGCCAGGCGCCGTCGTGATCGGAGACGAGGTCGACCTGGGTGACTACGTCGAGATCGGTGTCCTCGCCGTCGTGCAAGGCCGCCGGATCCGGATCGGCCGCCATTCGAGCATCGGCACGATGAGCTACGTCTCTTGCAACGTGATCGAGATCGGCGAGGACGCCCGGATCCGGGAACAGGTCTTCATCGGAGGCCCGCAGCTTCCCGAGTCCCGCTTCACCCTCGGCAGCCGGACCATCATCCTGCAGTTCGCCAACATCAACCCCACCAAGCCGGTGACGATCGGCGATGACACCGGGATCGGCGGTCACTGCCTGATCTTTACCCACGGCGCCTGGCTGAATGTCCTCGACGGGTATCCCGCCACTTACGAACCGGTGACCATCGGGCAGAGCGTCTGGCTCCCGTGGCGCGTGTTCGTGATGCCCGGCGTCACCATCGGCGATGGCAGCGTGATCGGGGCCAACTCCCTCGTGACCGGCGCGATCCCGCCCCGGAGCCTCGCCGTTGGGAGCCCAGCCAAGGTGATCCGCACAGTGCCCGATTTCCCGCCCGCGGTCGACCAGGCGGGACGCGCGGCGAAAGTGGCTGAGATCATGGCGGAGTTCGACCGCCACCTGACCGATGCCGGGGCCGTGATCACCGCGACCGTGGGCACCGGCCGGACCTATCGCTTTGAAGCGACCGTGGGCCGACTCCATTGGCGCCGTTCGGGCACACCGCTGCCTCCGCTCGTCCCCGGCGACACCCTCCTGACCGAGGTCGCGCTCTCCACGGATGAACTCGCGGCGCTCCGTGCCCGAAGGATCGACTGGCTCGACCTGGCGGGCCGGTCCCGGAGCGCCGACGGCGGGCCGCTCACTGAGGAGCTGGCAAGCTTCCTCGGCCGCTACGGAATCCGGCTGCCGCGGGATCAGACCGGGTGACGCTCCCGGGTCGCTGAGCTCACCGCAGGATCAGGACCCGCCCCGACCCATCGGCCACCACCGCCCGCGACCCATCGGCGTTGAACGCGATGTGGCGCAGTGTCCCGCCAAGCGGAAGCCCGCCGACCGCCATTCGGGTGGTCCGGTCGAGGACGACGACATACCCGTCCAACGTCGTGACCCAGACCTGGCCGGTCCCAGGACGAAGCGCCAGCCCGAAGGGCGCCCCGACCCAGATGCTCGCCAATACCTGCCGCGTGGTCGTCGACACCACATAGACGGAGTCGGCGTCTTGATCGGCGACCCACAGCTCGCTCCCGTCGGGGCTCACCGCGAGACCCTGGATCCGCCCCGTAAGTGTATCGGTTTGGTCGACGATGAGGGTCGCCAGATGGATCCTGCGAACGGTGTTGTCGGTGAGATTGCCGACGTATAGGGACTGCCCGTCGGGACTGAACGCCATCCCATTGGTGGCGCCACCCAGGTGCACCGAGTCGACCACGGCGTTGATCGCCGGGTTGATGGCGTAGACATAGCCGGTGCTCCCGGTTACATACACCCGCCCGCCATCGGGGGCGGCGGCGGTTTGGAACATATCGCCGCTGCGGCCGATGGTCGTGTCCACCGCATCGGTACCCACATGGACTCGGGTCACGCCGGTCGACGCCTGATTGGCGATGAAGGCCGCGGTACCGTTCGGTAGGAAGGCGATCCCGGTCGGCGCGGCGCCGGTGACAGTCACACTGTCGGTGACCGTCGTCCCCGGAAGGTCGATCCGGGCCAGAAGGTCGACGGACAAGCGACTGACATACGCCTCACCCGAAGAGGCGATCGCGACGGCGTAGGGCTGGCCGCTCAGCGGGTGCTCCATGACCATTTCCGGCGATGTATTGACACCGGTCGACGGTGTGGTGGTCGAATCGGAGCTGCAGCCGGCCAGCGGCAGCGCAGTGGCTGCAAGGAGCAGGCCGGCCGTCAGGCTATGTCGCATAGATGATCCTCCCATATCAGTGTGAATCGCAGATCAATCCCGGTCGGCCGATCGCTGGCCGACGGTCCGCCGTTGCAGCTCCCGCACATCCTCTCGCACTCCTGCCACCATTTCGCCCACAAACCCACCGGCAAACAGCACGGTACCCGTGATCACCATCGTTTCGACGAGGTTCAGCAGCGGCCGGAAGCCGATCCCGTAACCGAAACGCAGGACCAGGGCGACCACGCCGGCCAGGAACCCCACCGCGAAGAGCCCCGCCCCGGCCACGCCGAAGAAGAGCATCGGCTTCCGGCCGAAGCGGAGTTGGAACCAGACCGAGAGCAGATCGAGCACGCCGACCGGGATGCGGCTCCAGCCGAACTTCGAGACGCCAGCGTGGCGCGGATGGAGGGGAACCGGCACGGAGGTGAGCCGGAAACCGTCCGCGGCGGCGATGACGACCATGAAGCGGTGCCAGTCGGGGCGGAACGGCACATTGGCCATCACCTCGGGGCGCCACGCCTTGACGGAGTTGAGGTCGGTAACCCGAACGCCGAAGAGCCAGCGGCAGAGGATGTTGTAGACCCTCGAGACGAACGCTTTCTCGTATTTGCCCTGCTTGGTCCCCGTCACGATGTCGGCCCGCCCTTCCAGTATCGGCGCGACCAGCGCCGGCACATCGGCCGGGAGGTATTGCAGGTCGGCCGGGTAGAAGACGTG
>JBIOIC010000118.1:0-6708 GCA_044449625.1 Gemmatimonadales bacterium
CCACCCGAACTGACCGGCGAGGATCTGCGATACGTGGGGCTGGGTGATGCCCAGCTCAGCGGCGATCGCGCGTTGCGTCGTTCCGGTCCGTTGCATCCAGCGCCTGAGCTCCCGCGCGACCTCGATGGGTGATCGGTGGGATACTTGGGGGGTCACGGTCCGCTTCATCGTGGGATCTCCCGGTCAAAGCCCGACATCGAGCCGAACCTGTATCGTCCTCGGCCGGCCGACCGCGGGGCCGCTGAAGAACGCCCCCTTCAGCAGGTACTTTCGGTTGAGCACGTTGTCGACGAAGAGCTCGGGCCGGACGATCAGGTCGCCGACGCTGAAGGAGTATCCCGCGCTGGCGTTCAGGATGAAACTCGGGTCCACCTTGATCGAGCGGTTGAAATCGAAGAGCCCGGTGCCGTAGGAAGCGTCGGGGTCGTTGCCGTTGGTGAGTCCGCTCCCATAGATCCCCGTGGTGCTGAGCGTCAGTCCCCCGGCGGCGTAGTTGAGGTTCCCCACCACCGAGAGCCGCTGGTCGTGGTCCTCATCGAACACAGGGACGCTGAACTTGCTTGGGAAGAAGCCGCCGGTGACGGGACTGGTGCCGTAACCGTGGTTCAGTGCGACGTTGAGATACCCCGAGAACGGTCCGCCGGGCCGCACCTCCAGGATGCCCTCGATCCCCGTGACCCGGACGGTGTTGAGGTTGACCGAGGTGACGATCGCCGAGCCGGGGATCGTATTGTCGTCGATCCCGGGGGAGCTCCGCTTTACGTAGCCCGCCAGCTTGGTCACGATGCCGTGCGGCATCCGGTGCACCAGGCCGATCTCGTAGAAATCGTCCCGCTCCGGCAGCGTGGGGGAGGTCGCGACCCCGCTGTCCGCCACGCTGGTGATGGCGCGCAGATCTTCGACGTTGGTTGGGATGAACTGGCGGCCGTAGTAGAGGTAGACCGTGGTGGCGGGGCTCGGGAAGAAGTTGAGCCGGACCCGCGGGCTCAACTGCGTCTGCGTTCCCGCGAAGGGCGCGGTGTGGGCGTCATACCGCAGGCCGGCCCGGAGTTCGAACTTTTCGCTCGGCGAGAGGACGGTCTGCGCATAGAGGCCGACGTCACTGCCGGTCAAGCCGGAGCTCGATCCCGGCCCGTGGTTCCCCGCAGTGTCGGTGGTGACGAAGTTCTCCTGCCCACTCGTTGAGGACGCCATGATCCCGGTCTTGAACTCCATGTCGTGGTGGGGGCGGATGGTGTAGTCCGCCTTGACGCCCACGGTGTTGAAGTTCCGGTCCTCGTTCAGGTTGTACGGCGTGGTGTCGGGGAAGAAGACGAACTGCGGCGTGTCTCCCGCGCCCGGCGTGTAGGCCAGGCTCCCGTGCCGGTAGAAGGCTCCGACGAAGATCTCGTTCGGTGAGCGGTCACCGTCTGCCGGAATGGCGCCGAGGTGGCGCCAGCCGAAGTTGAGGAAGCTGTTCACGTCGCGCTGGTGGTCGTCGGAGAGGACCCCGCCGGTCGAATCGAACGGGACCTGGAATTTTGTCTCCGACCAGTTGACGTCGAGGTCGAAGAGGTTCGACGCGTCCGGGGTGTACTGGATCTTGCCGAAGGTGAAGTAGTCGTTCCCGTGGTTGTGGAAATTCACCCCGCCGCGATTGCCGGTGGTGTCGTAGAGCACCGGCTCCCGCCGCATGTCGGTGGCCTGCAACTGGGCCGCGCCGAAGAAGCCCCAGTGGCCGCTGTTGCCGCTGGCGCTCAACCCCTGGCCGTTGGCGCCGAAGCTCCCGGCGTAGCTGGAGGCGCCGAAATGGAATCCGCCCGCCGGGACTCGGGTGGTGACGTTCACGATCGCGGCGTTCTTCCCCCCGTACTCCGCGTCCCACCCCCCGGTGATGAAGTTCATCTGGTTCACCACCGCGGGATCGAAGAGCTCGTTCAGGCTCCCCGAGATCCCCGACGGCACCGGTACGCCGTCCACGTAATAGGTGTATTCGGCGTGCTGCCCGCGGATGTGGACCTCGCCGGTCGGCGCGCGCGCGGCTCCGGCGATCGACTGCTGCAGGATCTGCGAGGTGGTGGTCGTCGGCGAGCCGTGGAAATTGTCCTGCTGATAGACCTGTTCCCCGGTGCGGGTATCCACCGCGACCGGAAGCGTCGCCGTCACGTTCAGCGCCTGCACTTCGACGGGAGCGGCGGTGAGGGCGAAGTCGGCCCGCAGGTCGGCGGACCCCGATACGCGGACGTTCCGGGCCGCGGGGCGATAGCCGATGGCGTGGGCTTCCACGTCGAGGTCGCCGGCGGGGAGATCGTGGAGCGTGAAGCGGCCGAAGGGGTCGGTGAGGGTCCGGCTCACGATCTGCCCATTGCGGGAGACGGTGATGTCGGCGCCGCCGATCGGTTGACGGGACGCGCTGTCGGTCACCGTGCCGACGAGATCGCCGGTACGGAGATGGGAGAGGGGAGTGCCCGCGGATGCGGCGGGCGCGAGCCCGGCGAAGGCGAGCAGGAGGAGCAGGAGACCGCGATGCCACAGAGTGATAGCGCCGGATGCCCGGCGCACGGGATGCAATGCACGCATGAACGACCGCCTCGCTTGACGGAATGGAGCGCAGCGCGCCCGTTCCCGGACGCGATACGTCAGTTGCCAGGTTTAGGAACGGATCAGGCGGGCGAGGTGGGCGGTGCGCGCGGCTGTTTGGGGGTGGCTGCTGCGAAGGAGACCGGGACGCTCGGCGCGCGCGCGGCCGGGGCCCGGCGGGCGGGCTCGCGGTGCCAGCAGGCTGCGGGGGCGCTCGGCGCCGGCGGCGTGGCCGGAGGGGAGTAGCCGAGGAGACAGCTCTGATCGTGACTGGTGTTGCCGTCGCGAGATGTGATCGATTCGGTGGGGTGGCGCTGGAACTTGCCATGGTGGAAGACCAGCGCGTCGAGGTCGGGCAGGCCGAAGCTTCCCGCCGCGTACAGCGCGACGAGGAGCAGCGAGCGGAGCCAGCGCCACCGTTGACGAGTCACGTGACCACAATACGTCGGAGGCCGGGAACGCGCCAGCCCGTCTCCAGGAGGTTCAGGTCTGAAACTGCCCCTCCCGCGGGGCGCCATCGGGGATATGTTCCCCGGAGCGTTTTCGGCCACCACCCCCGTCCGCGAGTCCCGTCCCATGATGCCGCGCCACCTGCTCCTTGCCGTGCTTGCCCTTTCTCCGCTCGCCGCGGGGAACGCCCAGACGCCGATCGTCTTCACCCACGCCGATACGCTCCGCGGCTCCATCACCCCCGAGCGGGCCTGGTGGGATGTCGCGTTCTATGATCTGCACGTTTCCGTCAACCCGGCCGACAGCAGCATCACGGGGTGGAACGGGATCCGCTACCGGGTCACCGGCGTCCCCCGCGAAATGCAGATCGATCTCCAGGAGCCGCTGGTGGTCGACAGCATGATCCAGGACCGGAAGACGCTGACCTACCGTCGCGACGGCAACGCCTTCTTCGCGACGCTCAAGACGAAACAGAAAATCGGCAAGGAGTACTTGATCACTGTGTACTACCACGGCAAGCCGACGATCGCCAAGCGGCCGCCCTGGAACGGTGGATTTACCTGGACCGCCGACAGTCTGGGCCACGAGTGGGTGGCGACGACCTCGGAAGGAACCGGCGCCAGTATCTGGTGGCCCAACAAGGACAGTCAGTCCGACGAGCCCGACAGTCAGCGGATCGCCATCACGGTCCCCGATCCGATGATCGACGTCTCCAATGGCCGGCTCCGAAGCACCACCCACCATCCGGACAAGACGACCACCTACGAGTGGTTCGTCGCCGATCCGATCAACAACTATGACGTCGCGGTGAACGCCGGGACCTACGCCCACTTCAGCGATGTCTACGACGGCGAAGGGGGTCGCCTCACTCTCGACTTCTGGCCCCTCGCGTATCACCTCGATACCGCGATGGTGCAGTTCCAGCAGGTCAAGCCGATGATCGCCTGCTTCGAACACTGGTTCGGGCCCTACCCGTGGTACGCCGACGGCTACAAGCTGGTCGAGACCCCGCACCTCGGGATGGAGCACCAGAGCGGGATCGCCTACGGCAACCACTACAAGAACGGCTACCTCGGCCGCGATCTCTCCCGCACCGGCCTCGGCCTGGCGTGGGACTTCATCATCGTCCACGAGAGCGCGCACGAATGGTGGGGGAACAGCCTCACCGACCAGGACGTGGCCGATATGTGGCTCCACGAGAGCTTTGCGAACTACGCCGAGGGGATCTATACCGAGTGTCAGGCGGGAACGGCGGCGGGGGCGAGGTATACTGTCGGCAGCCGGAAGAACATGCGGAACGACGAGCCGATCGTCGGGATCTTCGGGGTGAACCACGAAGGCTCCGGCGACATGTATTACAAGGGCGGGAACATGCTGCACACCATCCGCCAGGTCATCAACGATGACGAGAAGTGGCGCGGCATCCTCCGCGGCCTGCAGCACACCTTCTGGCATCAGATAGTGACGGGCCAGCAGGTGGAGGACTACATCAGCAAGCAGGCGGGGATCGACCTGAGCCACATCTTTTCCCAGTACCTGACCACGACCAAGATCCCGCTCCTCGAATACAAGATCGTCGACTCGACGCTCAGCTATCACTGGGTCAATGTTGTGCCCGGATTCGATATGCCGCTCCGCGTCACCCTCGCCGACTCGGCCTACGCCTTGATCCATCCGACGACGGCGTGGCAGACGGCGGTGGTCCACCTCTCTGCTCCCGCCGCGTTCAAGGTGGACGAGAACTTCCTGGTGGATGCGAAGGATCTGAACGCGCCCGCACCGGCACCGGCGGACTCGACGGCGAAAAAGCAGTAGGGCTTCACCTCACCCCCTGACCCCCTCTCCGTGAAACGGAGAGGGGGTGTTGTTTTGCCGAACGCGCACGACCCATGACTCACGACCCACGACTCCATCACCGAAACGTCCCCGGGCTCACCTCATAGACCGTGTGGTACCGCCCCACATCCTCGTCGGGTCCCCAGAATCCGGTCTGTTCCGCCCAGCGCACGTCCTGGAACTTCCGCCCGTTGAGCATCAGGAACCCGGCGGCGCGGGTGGTCACCACGCCGAGCTTGCGGAGATCCTTGAGATCGCGGAGGATCGCCGTTCCCCGTTCGGTCACGATGCGCCGGGCGGTGGCGGGGCCGATTCCGGGGACGCGGAGGAGCGTCCGCCGGCTCGCGGTGCGGATCTCGACCGGAAATCGCTCCGGGTGCTGCAGCGCCCAGGCCACCTTCGGCTCCAGGCCGAGCGGGAGGTTGCCGGAGTCGTCGTAGACGACCTCGTCGGGGGCAAAATCGTAGAGCCGGAGGAGATAGTCGGCCTGGTAGAGCCGGTGCTCCCGCACCGCCGGCGTTTCGGCCGCGTTCTCCAGGGGCGTGTCGCGAATAGGGCGGAAGGCGCTGAAGTGGGTGTGGTGGACGCCGCGTTTGGCGTAGAGCTCGGTCACCTTCCCCAGGATGGCACGGTCGGTGTCGGGACTCGCGCCAACGACGAACTGCATCGTCATTCCCGCTGAGCCGCCGGGGTGGAGGGGATCGCGAGGGCGGCCGTCGGCCTCCTCCTCCCATTCCCGGCGCACCAGTGCGCGCGCACTTTCGAGGGTGTGGAGGGACGTGTCAAAGTTCTTCTCCGGCGCTATCTGTGACAGGCTCGACCCGCACGGCGTTTCGAGATTCAACGACACCCGGCTGGCGAGCGCGGTGAGGCGCTCGATCTGCGTGTCATCGGCGCCGGGGACTGCCTTGGTGTGGATGTAGCCGCGGAAGCCGTGCTTGAGGCGGAGGAGTTCGAGAACCTGGATCAGGTCGTCCATCACCTTGACCGGGCGGCCGGGGATCCCGGTGGTGATGAAGAGTCCTGACGCCCATCCGCGATGGAACGCCGCGAGGAAGACGCGGACCACCTCCTCGGGCTTGAGGAGGGTGCGGGGCATCTTCCGATCGCGGCGCATCGGACAGTAGTGGCAGTTGTAGGAGCAGGCGTTGGTCATCAGGACGCGGAAGAGGGAGGCGTACGAGTTCTGCTGGCCCAGCCGGACGGTGCGGAGATTGAAAGGACGGAGGGCGTCGCGCCGATTGGCGTTCCGGAGGCGGGGCGGCAACCCGGCGCCGTCGTAGTCGTGGCCGGCGAGATCCATCAGGAACTTGAGACGGGCATCGAGGTCGGGATAGGCGCGCATCGGGCTCTCCGGCTGGGGTCCCATATGATACCCGAACAAATACCGAAAGTCAAAAAGCCAGCAGCTACCAGCTATCAGTTGCTCCGCTGGTCGCGCCGTTCCTCGCCTGGGGCAGGGCCGGTGGCGTTACACGGAACCGCTGATGGCTGATAGCCGATAGCTGATAGCTTTCCACCCCCATGCCCCTCGCTTACGACTGCTACGCCATCATCGCCCCCGGCCTCGAAGCGATCACTGCCCGTGAGCTCGCCGTCCTTGGGTTCACGCCGAAGAACACCGAACCGGGCGGCATCACGTTCGACGCGACCGCCATCCAGTTGTATGCCGCCAATCTCCATCTCCGCACCGCGAGCCGAGTGCTGGTACGGGTCGCCGAGTTCGGGGCCCGGACCTTCTTCGAGCTCGAGCGTCACGCCCGGAAGATTCCCTGGGAGCGCTTCGTGGTGCCCGGTGGGGCCATCGCATTCCGGGTGACGAGCCGGAAATCGAAGCTCTATCACGATGGCGCGATCGAGGAG
>JBIOIC010000119.1:0-6706 GCA_044449625.1 Gemmatimonadales bacterium
GATCACGTCGGCGCGGGCGAGGAGCCGTTGGCCCTGGATCTTGTCGCCATTCACGAGCACGCCATTCGTGCTGTGATCGATCAGCAGGTACCCATTCGGCGAGGTAATGATCTCGGCGTGCTTCCGGGAGACGTTCTTGCTCTCGACCACCACGTCGCACCCCGCATCGCGACCGAGGACGAGCGAGGCCTTGTTGATGGCGTACTCCCGCCCGTCAGTGAGGGAGACCAGCCGCCCGTTGACCAAACCGGCCGTCGGCTTGGCGGCGCCCCCCTGTTTGACCGAGGCGACCGCGTTGGCGAGTTCCGCCGCGCTCACGTACTGGGTGCTCCCGCTCCGCTGGGGATCAACCACCAGCAGTTCGTGGGACCCGATCTTGAGCTTGTCGCCGTGGAGGACAGGGTGCGGGTCGGTGCCGATCTTGACCGCGTTCAGGAAGAGGTCGATCCCCGCCCCGGCGGCCTTCACCGAAACGGTCCCGTCAGCGGCACCCAGCAGGACTGCGTGGCGGGGCTGGACCCCGGCCCCGTTCAGGGTGAGGGCCAGGCCGGCATCGGTGCCGATGACCGCCTCACCGGCGGGGATGGGGAGCGTCTGACCGCCGAACTCAAGCTGCAGCATTGATTCAGATCCTGGGCGGAAGCGAATGAAAGGGAAAGCTACCGTGACCCCTTCTAAGCGCGCAAGCGACGGGAAGTTAGGCTGTTGCGGCGGCTTCGGGGGCGTCCCCCTGGGCGGCGATCTGGAGCCGATAGAGCCGTTCATAGAGGCCGCGCGCGGCCAGCAGCTCCCGGTGACTTCCCCGCTCACGGATCTCCCCGTGGTGCATCACCAATATCTCATCAGCGTGGAGAATGGTGCTCAACCGGTGCGCCACCACAATGGAAGTCCGCCCCACCATCAACTCGGCCAGGGCGCGCTGAATCTGCGCCTCCGCCTGGGCATCCACCGAGCTCGTCGCCTCATCGAGTACCAGGATGGCGGGATCGAGCGCCAGCGCCCGGGCAAAACTCAGCAACTGGCGCTCCCCCACACTCAGGCTCCGGCCCCGCTCGCCGAGGACGTGGCCGTACCCCGCCGGCAGACGTTCGATGAACCGATCCGCACCGACCCGCTTGGCCGCTTCCCGGGCTTGGTCGGGGCTGACGCCGGTATCGAGCACCAGGTTGCGAAGGATGTCCCCGGCAAAGAGGAAGAGATCCTGCTGGACGAAGCCGATCAGCCGCCGGAGGTGCTCCGGATCGAGCTCGCGGAGGTCCACGCCGTCGAGGGTGATCCGCCCCTCGGTCACGTCGTAGAACCGGAGCAGGAGGGAGATGATCGTGGTCTTCCCCGCCCCGGTGTAGCCGACCAGCGCGAGGGTGCGGCCCGGACTCGCCACGAAACTCACATCCTTCAGGACCCAGGGTCCGTCGGGAGAGTAGCGGAACCAGACCTTCTCGAAACGGATCTCCCCCCGCGGATGGGCGGGGAGCCGGACGGGGTGCGCCGGTGCCGGCACGGTGACCGGCTGGTCGAGCAGGGTGAAGATCCGCTCGGAGGAGGCCATCGCGCTCTGCAGGAGGTTGAACTTCTCCGAGAGATCCTGCAGCGGCTGGAAGAAGCGCCGGGTCAGCTGAATGAACGCCGCGAGGATGCCGACGGTGAGCGTCGCATCAAGGGCGCGAAAGCCGCCGTACCAGAGCAGCAACGCGAGCGAGACGGAGGTCAGCACTTCCATCAGCGGCAGGAAGACCGCGTAGATGGTGATCGACCGCAGGTGGGCCTCGAGGTGGTCGGCGTTGACCCGTTCGAAGCGGCCGAGGGTCTCCCGCTCGCGCCCGAAGAGCTGGACCACCCGCATCCCCGCGAGGTACTCCTGCAGGAAGGAGTTGAGCCGGGCGAGCCGGGTCCGGATGTCGCGGAACGCCTCCCGCACGTGGCGCCGGAAGACCACCGCCACCAGGAGCACCAGCGGCATCACCGCGAAGGCGACCAGCGCCAGCCGCCAGTCCATCACCAGCATCAGCGTCATGATGGCGACGAGGGTCAGCACGTCACCGATGACGGTCACGATGCCGGAGGAGAGGAGCTCGTTCAGGGTCTCGACGTCACTGGTGACACGGGTGACCAGCCGGCCCACCGGGTGGCGGTCGAAATACGGAATGCTGAGACGCTGGAGATGGCCGAAGAGCTCGCGCCGCATGTCGTCCATCACCCGCTGGCCGATCAGCGTGGTGAGGAACGAGCCGCCGTAATCGGCCCCGAACGAGAGCACCAGCGAGGCCGCGTAGACGAGCGAGAGGGTGAGCAGCAGGCCGCTGTCGCCCTTGGGGATGGCGACGTCGATGGCGCGCTGGGTCAGTTCCGGTCCCACCAGCGCGAGCGCCGCCTGGATCGCCAGGAGGCCGAGCGCACTTGCGACGAGCCAGCGGTAGGGCGCGAGATACCGCACGATCCGCCGGAAGAGGGTGTGATCGTATCCCGCCTGGAGGGCGTCTTCGCTGATCCCCCCGCTCACGTTGCCCCTTCCTCCGCCAGCGCGCCATCGGCGTCGATGCTCTTGAGCCCTTTCCGCACCCAGGCGGAGAAGACGATGAAGCCGAAGGCGATGGTGTAGTAGCTGAGCGTCACGCGCCAGAGCAGGGTGTAGAGCGGGAGGTCGGTCCGCTGGACGTATCCGGCGGCCATCACCATCGCCGAGAGCATCTCCGCGATCCCGGACGCTCCCGGCGTCGGGGCGAAGTAGAGCAGGAAGGTGATCAGCGTCTGCAGGAGCAGCACGTCGACGAAGTTGGCGTGGACCCCGATGGCGCGGAGCGCCACGTACCCGGCGAGCAGCTTGTTGGCGTGGGACGGAGCGGAGAGGAGGGTGGCCCAGACGAGCGAGAGCCATCCCTTCGGCGTATTGAACTTCTCGAGGCTCGCGTGGGCCTGGTCGATCCCGCCGCGGAGCCGCTCCAGGCGGTCCCCCACCTTCCGGTTCCGCTGCCCCGCCCAGCCGGCCAGCCGGTGGATCAGGTTGCGGGCAAAACCGGGGAAGACCATCACCACCACCATCAGCACACCGAGGCCGGCGAAGATGCCGAGGCTGCCGAGGAAGAGATCATACAGCGAGAGGCCGAGGACGTCGCCTCGGTTGCCGAGGGCCTTGCCGGCGCCGAGGACGATGGCGAGCGGGCCGGCGATGGCGAAGAAGGCGACCGTGGCGACGAAGGTCATCAGGGTGGAGGTCATCGCGACCGGCACCGGGACGCCGCTCCGCTTCATTGTATAGATCATCATCGGCCCGGCGCCCGACTGGACCGGGGTCAGGTAGGCGGCCCAGGCGCTCATCCCCCCCGCGAGGATCATCCCGCCGAGGGGCGGCTTCGGATGGACCACACGGGTGACCACCCAGAGACGGAGCCCCCCGCCGATCCAGTCCAGCGATGCGAGCCCGAACCCGACCGCCACCCAGACCCAGTGGACCCGTCCCAGCGACTCCAGGAAGGCGGGGAGGTTGTTGCCATAGAGCAGCACCGCGCCGTATCCCACCAGGGAGATGAGGGCGAAGAGTTCGAATCCGCGGCGCAGCAGGACGGGTGAGAGGTTCTTGGCCATGCGGAGGGAAACGTATCGGTGAGCGGGCGGAGGTGGTAGGTGCGGGGGCGAGAGACGTCTTGCGTGCTGCGTGCTGCGTGCTGCGTGCTGCGTGCTGCGTGCTGCGTGCTGCGTTGCGGAAGATGCCAACTCCAACCACTCCGGCGCAACGGGTCGCAGTACGCAGTACGCAGCACGCGCAACGGTGGGTGATAGCGCCTCGCGCATCCGCCCGACTATCCTTCCCCTCCGATGGATCGTTCCGTTCTCCGCATCGTCAACGCCCGCCAGCACAACCTCCGCGGCATCACGGTGGATCTGCCCCGGCGCGCATTCATCGCCGTCACCGGCCCGTCCGGCTCGGGGAAGAGCTCGCTCGCCTTCGACACGATCTACGCCGAGGGACAGCGGCGCTATATCGAGTCGCTGTCGACCTACGCCAAGCAGTTCCTCGACCGGATGCCGAAGCCGTTGGTGGACCGGCTGGAGGGGATCGCCCCCGCGGTCGCGATCGAACAGCGGAACCCGACGGTTTCCAGCCGTTCGACGGTCGGTACCGCGACGGAGATCTACGACTATCTCCGTCTCCTCTGGGCCCGAGTCGGGGTGCAGTCCTGCCGCAACTGCGGCGGGCGGGTGCGGCGCGACAATCCGGAGGAGGCGGCGGACACGGTCCTCGCGCGGGCCGCCGGCCGGCTGCAGATCGCCTTTCCGCTCCCGACCGCGGCCCGCACCGATCACCGCCTCACGGTCGACAACCTCCGCGCCCTCGGCTTCATCCGTCTCCTGGTCGACGGCGCCCCCGCGCATCTCGATGAGCTCTCCCACGATGCGGACCTGACCCGTCCGGCGGAGGTGCTGGTCATCGTTGACCGGCTCGCCGCCGAACCGGCGCTCCGGGGAAGGATTGTGGATGGGATCGCGACCGCGTTTACCGAGGGGGACGGGATCGCTCTCGCGCTGGGGGAGGAGCTGCGGCTGCGCTTCAGCGAATTTCCGGCCTGCAGCCTCTGCGACACCCCCGCCGCGACGCTCACCCCCGCCCTCTTCTCGTTCAACAACCCGCGCGGCGCCTGCGGCGGCTGCAACGGCTTCGGGGCGGTGCTCGAATACGATCTGTCGCTGGTGATCCCCGACCCCGAGCGCTCCATCGAGGACGGGGCGATCGATCCCTGGACCAAGCCCCGCTACGAGACCCGCCGCAAGCTCCTGCGCGACACCGCGAAGAAGCTCGGCGCGCCCATTGATGTGCCGTGGAAGAAGTTGAAGAAGACGGTCCAGCGGGAGCTGCTCTACGGCAAGGTCGGGCGCTTCGTCGGGATCTTTCCGTTCTTGAAGGGGCTGGAGGAGAAGCGCTACAAGCAGTACATCCGCGTCTTCCTCCGGCAGTATCAGCTGGCGAAGACCTGCCCGGCCTGCGGCGGCACCCGATTGAACCCCGATGCGCTGGCGGTCCGGGTCGCGGGGGAGACGATCGCGGCCGTCTCATCGTGGCCGGTAGACCGCCTCGCGGAGTGGGCTGCCGCAGTCCCGCTCTCCGATTTCGACCGGCAGGTGGCGCAGCTCCTGCTGACCCAGCTCCGCTCCCGCATCTCGTTCCTTCGCGACGTCGGGCTCGGCTACCTCACCCTGGAGCGGCAGACCCGCACCCTCTCGGGCGGTGAGGCCCAGCGCATCTCCCTCTCCAACGCCCTCGGCGCCGACCTGGTCGATACGCTGTACGTCCTCGATGAGCCCTCCATCGGACTGCATCCGCGCGACATCGACCGGCTGCTCTCGCTCCTGGCCCGGCTCCGCGATGCCGGCAACACCGTCATCGTCGTGGAACACGATCTCGCCGCGATCAAGCAGTCCGACTTCATGCTCGAACTCGGCCCCGGCGCCGGGGAGCACGGCGGACAGGTGGTCTATGCCGGCCCCGTCGCCGGCGCCGGGGCATCGCTCACCGGGCAGTACCTCTCCGGCAAGAAGCGGATTGCCGTGCCGAGCGTGCGGCGGCGCGCGGGGCCGGTGTGGCTCAAGATCCGCGGCGCCACGCTGCACAATCTCCGCGGCGTCGACGCCGACATCCCCCTCGGCACGCTCACCGTCGTCACCGGGGTCTCCGGTTCCGGGAAGAGCACGCTGGTGCACGACGTGCTTTATCGACGGCTGGAGGAGCGGCTCCACGGCGAACACTCCGCCAAGTCCCACCTCGGCGAAGCGGTGGGGGAGATCGCGAGCCTCGCCGGCGCCGAGCTGGTGGAGGATGTGCTGCTGGTGGATCAATCCCCCATCGGACGATCACCTCGCTCCAATCCGATCACCTACGTGAAGGGGTTCGACGACATCCGCGAGCTCTTCGCCACCCAGCCCCTGGCGCGGCAGCGGCGTTACACTCCGGGGACCTTTTCGTTCAATACGCCGGGGGGACGCTGCGAGGCGTGCGAGGGGGCGGGCCACGTCCAGGTCGAGATGGTTTTCCTGGCCGACGTCTTCGTCCCCTGCGAGGTCTGCGGCGGGACCCGCTTCAAGCGCGAAGTGCTCGAAGTCAAGATCAAGGGCCACTCGATTGCCGATGTGCTGCAGTGGACGGTGACCGAAGCGGCCCAGCGCTTCCGCCATCAGACCCGGCTCGGCTCCGCGCTGCAGCAACTTGAATCGGTGGGGCTCGGTTACCTGCGGCTCGGTCAGCCGGCGACAACGCTGTCGGGGGGAGAGGCTCAGCGATTGAAGATCGCGCGGGAGCTGCTCGCCGCGGGGAAGCGGCGGGGACGGAAGGTCTACATCCTCGACGAACCGACCACCGGGCTGCATCTCGATGATGTCCGGGTGCTGATTCAGGTGCTCGATCGGCTGGTCGACGCGGGAAATACCGTCATCCTGATCGAGCACCATCTCGATGTCATCAAACGGGCCGACTGGGTCATCGACCTGGGCCCCGAGGCGGGAGATGCCGGTGGACTGGTCGTGGCGCAGGGCACGCCGGAGGAGGTCGCCCGATCAACCACCTCACATACCGCCCGCTACCTGCGGGAGATCCTCGCCGAGCCGGCCGGTGTGATGTAGCAACAGAACGGCACACCACGGAGGCACGGAGGTCATGGAGAAGCACGGAGGCACCCTATGTGGTCTTGCAGGAAGCCATTCGACTGGGCCACACAAC
>JBIOIC010000120.1:0-6702 GCA_044449625.1 Gemmatimonadales bacterium
ACCTTCTTTAACAGATCAACAATTCTTGGTGGACACTGACATGACCCACGACTCACGACCCACGACCCACGACTCTCTCACGTCCACCATCCGCGAGAAGTACGGCCAGGCGGCGCTCCGTGTGACCGCGGGAGAGCAGAATGGCTGCTGTGGTGGTACCGCGAGCTGCGGCCCCGATCCGATCACCAGCGATCTCTACTCCGCGGAGCAGGCGGCGTGCCTGCCGGCCGATGCGGTGCTCGCAAGCCTCGGCTGCGGCAATCCCACCGCGCTCGCCGAGCTCAAGCCGGGCGATGTCGTCCTCGACCTCGGCTCCGGAGGAGGGATCGACGTACTGCTCTCGGCCCGCCGCGTGGGACCCGCCGGGAAGGCGTACGGCCTCGACATGACCGACGAGATGCTGACGCTTGCCCGGGCCAATCAGGCCAAGGCCGGGCTCGACAACGTCGAGTTCCTGAAGGGAGAGATCGAGCAGATCCCCCTCCCCGACGCCTCGGTCGATGTGATCATCTCCAACTGCGTCATCAATCTCTCGGGTGACAAGCGGAAGGTGATCCGGGAAGCGTTCCGCGTCTTGAAGCCGGGGGGGCGCTTCGCCGTGTCGGACGTCGTGGTGCGGGGGGAGATCCCGGTCCCGGTGCGGAAGAGTCTGGAACTCTGGGTCGGGTGCGTTGCCGGAGCGCTCGAAGAGGTGACCTTCCTCAAGCTCCTCAAGGACGCCGGATTCATCGACGCCGCGATCGAGCCGACCCGGGTCTACGAGTTCGATGACGCCAAGGCCTTCCTCGAGCCCGCCGGCTTCGATTCCGAGGTCCTGGCCCGCGAGATCGGTGGCCGGGTGATGGGCGCCTTTGTGCGCGCGACCAAACCCACCGCGGCGAAGAACTGCTGCGGGCCGGAGTGCTGTCACTAGTGCATGTTCTGCCTCACCCCCCGACCCCCTCTCCGTGAACCGGAGAGGGGGAGCTCGAAAGATCTGATGCAGGCGCTGAAGGTGTCCCGGTCCCTCGTTCTGCCTCACCCCCCGACCCCCTCTCCACGTACGTGGTGAGGGGGAGCCTGGAGGAGCGATGAGTGATCTGAAGGCAACACTCCGTGGGGCGCATTCCAATGATCTTCCCGCCATCGAGCGGTTGCTCTCGATGCACCGCCTGCCGCTGGTCGGAGTGCGGGAGGGGATCGCGGGGTTCATGGTGGCGGAAGAGGATGGCGCCCTCGCCGGCGTGATCGGCCTCGAGGTGCGAGGGGGCTATGGCCTGCTGCGCTCCGCGGCTGTGGCTCCGGACCACCAGGGGAAGGGAGTCGGCCGGGCGCTGGTGGCCCGGGTGCTGGCCGAGGCCCGGGTCCGCAAGCTCAAGGCGGTCTACCTCTTGACGACGACTGCCGAGGGGTACTTCCCGGTGTTCGGATTCGCGGTCACCGATCGCGCCGCCGCGCCGAAGGAGATGCAGACGACGGCCGAGTTCGCCGGCGCCTGCGATGCGACGGCGGTGGCGATGGTGCTCACCCTTTCCGGGGAGTGAGGATGCGCTACGCGCTCATCTCTGACATCCACGCCAATCTCCCGGCCCTGCAGGCGGTGCTTCGGGACATCGACGCCCGTCGCGATATCGACGCCGTTTATCACCTGGGTGACCTCGTCGGCTACGCTCCCTGGCCCAACGAGGTGGTCGAGGCCATCGATCGGCGGGGGATCGCCGGTGTGGCGGGGAACTACGATTCGACCGTGGCCACCGATTACAAGCACTGCGGCTGCAAGTACGAGGACCCGGAGCAGGAGCGGCTCTCCCACCTGAGCTATGCCTGGACCGGCGCGCACGTGACCGCCGAGACCAGGCGCTTCCTCGCGGCCCTCCCCTTCCGCATCGACCTGCGGCCGCTCGGCGGCCACCTGACCGGACCTCGGCTCCTCCTGGTCCACGGTGCGCCGACGCTCAACACGCTGTATTGGACGGAGGATCGGGACGACGACTTCTGCCGGAAGATGATCGCGCGGATGGGAGCGGAGTCCGGCGATGTCCTCGCCTTCGGTCATACGCATCTGCCGTGGCACCGGGTGGTGGACGGTGTGCACCTGGTGAATGCGGGGAGCGTCGGGCGGCCGAAGGATGGCGATCCGCGTGCCTGCTACGTGACGATCGCATTCGGTGCATCGGGGCCGGAGGTGGAGTTCCGTCGGGTGGAGTACGACGTGGCGAAGACCCAGGCGGCCATCCGCGCGAGCGGGCTCCCGGCGGAGTTCGCGGCGTTCCTGGCGAGCGGCGGCTCGCCGCGGTGACGGGCCCTCTCTGGAAACGGGGGCTCGCCGAGAGCGCCGGGACCTTCCTGCTGGTGCTGATCGGCCCCGGGGCGATGATGCTCGACGCGAGGTCGCACGGTGCGGTCACCCCCCTCGGCGTGGCGCTCGCCTTCACCCTCGCGGTCGCGATCGCGATCTGGGCTGTCGGCGGGATCTCCGGCGCGCACATCAATCCGGCGGTGACGGTGGGGCTGGTCGGCGCGGGACGTTTTCCTTCCCGGGACCTTCCCGCCTACATCGGTTCCCAGCTGATGGGTGCGCTCCTCGCCGCGGCGTTGCTCCGTCTGGCGGTCGGCCCGGTTGGACACCTCGGCGCGACCCTGCCCGCCGCCGGACTCGCGGGGAGCTTTGCCCTCGAGTTCGTGATGTCCTTCCTGCTGATGGCGGTGATCCTGGGCACGACCGATCGCGATCTCGGCCGCTGGTCGGCCGGGGTCATCATCGGACTCACCGTGGGGCTCTGCGCCTTCGTCGGCGGGCCCTACACCGGGGCGTCGATGAATCCGGCGCGCTCATTCGGCCCGGCGCTCGTGGGCGGTGAGTGGGCGGGGCACTGGATCTACTGGGCAGCGCCGCTCCTCGGGATGTTGGCGGCGGTGTCCGCCTGGCGCCGCCTCACCCCTCCGCGTGCAGCCGGTAGCCAACGCCGGACTCGGTGAGCAGCAACTCCGGCCGCGCCGCGTCCTTCTCGATCTTGTGCCGGAGCTGCGCCATGTAGACCCGCAGATAGTGGGTCTGGTTGATCGCGTTCATTCCCCATACCTCCTTCAATAGATGGCGGTGCGTCAGCACCTTCCCGGCGTGGCGCGCCAGCACCGCGAGCAGTTTGTACTCGGTCCGGGTGAGATGCACCTCCCGCCCCTCCATCGTCACCCGATGCTCTGACAGGTCGACCCGCAGCGCTCCGGTCTCCACAATCGGGTCAGCACTCTCGGCGCCGCGGTTCGCGTGCCGGAGCGCCACCCGGATCCGGGCCAGGAGCTCGCCGACGCCGAACGGCTTGGTGAGGTAGTCATCGGCACCGGCGTCGAGGGCGGCGACCTTGTCGTCCTCGCGGCCGCGGGCCGAGATCACGATGATCGGCATCGCCCCCCACTCGCGGAGCTGACGCGTCACCTCGATCCCGTCGCCGTCGGGCAGCCCGAGGTCGAGGAGGATCAGCTCCGGTTGGCGGGACGCCGCGTGCGACAGCCCCTCCCGCGCCGTCCCCACCTCCACCAGCTCGTATTCGGTGGCGGCGAATGCGCTCTTCAAGAAACGCCGCATCTGCGGTTCATCCTCGATGAGCAGGATGACCGGCCTCGATCCGCTCACGGGTCCACCTCCGGTGGGAGTGGCGGAGGGGGACCGTCGAGCGGAAGGGAGAATCGGAAGATGGCCCCGCCCCCCGGTCGGGCCAGGGCCCAGATCCGGCCACCGTGCGCGGCGATGATCCCCCGACAGATCGTGAGACCGAGGCCGACCCCTCCGGCCCCCGCGTGACCGTGGCCCCGGTGGAACTTGTTGAAGATCTGCTCCTCCTGGCCGACCGGCACACCGGCGCCGCGATCCGCCACCTCGACCACCACGGCGTCCCGCTCGGCCCGGGCTCCGATCGTGATCGGCGTACCCGCCAGAGTGTACTTCGCCGCGTTCTCCAGCAGGTTCACCAGTACCTGTTCGATCAGGAGACCGTCGATCGGAACGAGGGGAAGATCGGCCGGCAGTGCCGTGGAGACGGGATGACCCTTGAGCTTTTCCGCCATCCGGATGAGCGCCACCCCCACCACCTCCTCGAGCGGCTGCCACTCCTTCTGCGCCTGCAGCGAGCCCGACTCGACCTGGATCATGTTGAGCAGGTTCCCGACCAGCCGCGTCATCCGCTGCGACTCCTCGACGATGGTCTCGGCCAGATCGCGGCGCACGGCGGGAGGGATCGTCGTGTCGCCTTGCAGCAGGGTCGTCGCCGCGCCCTCGATCCCGGCGAGGGGGGTGCGGAGGTCGTGCGAGAGCGAACTCAGGAGCGAGGTCCGCAGCTGTTCCGCCTCCATCTCGACGTGGGCCCGGCGGGAGGCGTCGGCCAATCGGGCCCGTTCGAGGGCGAGTCCGGCCTGACCGGCGAACGCCTCGAGCAGCAGGCGCCGATCGGCGTCCTTGAAGTGGGCCGCATCGGCAGCGGCGAGGGCGAGCACGCCGACCGTCCGCCCGGAGGCAGAAAGCGGGGTGAAGAGATGGCGCGCGGCGGGGAGGGTGTCGGTGCTCCGTCCCGCGGCGCGCCCCTGTTCCAGCGACCAGCGCGCCACGCCGAGCTCCTTCTCCGCATCCGGCGGCGGCGCCCCGGGCCAGCTGAAGGTGCCGTCGGTGCCCGGCATCAGCACGGCGGCCTCTCCCCCGAAGGTGTCCCGCGCCCGCTCGGTGACGACCCGCCGGAGTCCCTCGATGTCGGTGGCCGCGGCGAGGTCGCGGCTCAGGGCATAGAGCGCGGCG
Organism: Gemmatimonadales bacterium; assembly: GCA_044449625.1. GTDB lineage: Bacteria > Gemmatimonadota > Gemmatimonadetes > Gemmatimonadales > GWC2-71-9 > CAMLHU01. The sequence goes on from JBIOIC010000120.1 coordinate 4,766, forward strand.
GTCCGCTCCTCCCGTCCGCGAGCGGAGACGGCCTGGCCCCGGATCCGATCGGTCAATCGGCCCATCGCGAGCGCGATCAGGAGCATCACGGCGAAGGTGAGGACATACCCGCCGTCGGAGACCGAGAAGGCGTAGAACGGCGGGACAAAGCAGAAATCGAAGAGGGCGATGCAGAGGAGCGAGGCGGCGACCGCCGGTCCGCGGGAGTACCGTGCCGACACGGCGACGACGACCAGGAGATAGAGCATCGCCACGTCTATGGTCTTCAACATCGAGCGGAAGAGAAGCCCGAGTGCGGTCCCGGCCACCACCCAGCCGAGGGCCGCGAGGTACTGCGTCATCGGGAGGGCGGGCGCCGGTTCCAGCGCGGTCCGGGGTCGGGCCACGGCCTCCTCACCGCTGATGACGTACACATCGATCTCGCCGCTGCCGCGGACCAGCTCGTCGAGGAGCGAACCCCGGAACCGATCGCGCCAGCGGGAGTGGGTCGGCTTCCCCACCACGATGCGGGTCACGTTCTGCCGCCGGGCGTAGGCCAGGACCTCCTCGCTGGTGCTGGTACCGGCGAGGGTGACCGTCTCGGCGCCGAGTTCGGTCGCGAGCGCCAGGTTGGCGGCGAGCGCTTCACGATCGGCCGCCGGAAGCCGGTCGTGGCCGGGGAGTTCGACGTAGGCCGCGATCCAGGTGGCGCCGAATCCCGCCGCCATCCTCCGGGCGGTACGTACCAGGCGGGCAGAAGCGGGGTTGGCGCCGACGCAGACGAGGAGCCGCTCCCCGGCGGGCCAGATGGCATCGATCCCGCGCGAGCGCATGTAGCCGCGCATCTGCGCATCGACCCGTTCCGCCGTCCGGCGGAGCGCCAGCTCCCGGAGCGCGATGAGGTTCCCTTCCCGGAAGAATCGGTCGAGCGCTCGGCCCGCCGCCTCCGGGAGATAGACCTTCCCCTCACGCAGCCGCTGCTGCAGCACGTCGGGGGTGACATCGACCAGCTCGATCTCGTCGGCCCGCTCCAGCACCGCATCCGGCACCCGCTCCCGCACCGTGACGCCGGTGATCTGCGCCACGACATCGTTCAAGCTCTCGAGGTGCTGCACGTTCAGGGCGGTGTAGACGTCGATCCCCGCCGCCAGGAGCTCGTCGATGTCCTGCCAGCGCTTGACGTGCCGCGAGCCGGGGACGTTGGTGTGCGCCAGCTCGTCGACCAGGATGAGGGCGGGGTGGCGCGCGAGGGCAGCGTCGAGATCGAACTCGGTGAGGGTGGTCCCGTGGTAGGTCGTCTCCCGCCGCGGCAGGATCTCGAGTCCATCGAGCAGCCGCATCGTCTCGGCCCGGCCATGGGTCTCGACCACCCCGGCGATGACGTCGACGCCGTCGGCCCCCTTGGCGCGCGCGGTCTCGAGCATCGCGAAGGTCTTCCCCACGCCGGGAGCGGCGCCGAGGACGACCTTGAGCTTTCCCCGGCGCGCGCGCGCCTCCTCCCCCTGCACCTGCGCCAGGAGGAGATCGGGGTCGGGACGGCGGTCGCCGGGGGCCATGGCTGAAAGCTACAGGCCTCCACGCAACGGTGTGGATCGGTCGATCAGAACTTGACCAGCAGCGCGGCGTTGATGCGGTTCTCGGTCTTCCGGAGGTCGGGGGTGAAGCCTCCCACCGTGGAACCGGGGGCGCCCTGGTTCCCGCCGATCGGGGTCACTCCGCCGGCCCCGGCAAAGTAGGGAACGTTCGCGGCGCGGTGATCGAACTCGATCCGGAAGGTGGTGAATTGATCCGGCATGTAGTCGAAAGTCGCCGAGGCGTCCCAGGCGGAGACCTGATCGCCCGGGTTCGCCGTGATGTAGGGGGTCCCCGAGCAGGCGGTGGCGCCGTGGATCGGGGGCAGCCCCACGTGGTAGCGCCCCGGGTTGGCCATCCCCCCGCCGCCGAGCGTTACGCCGTAG
>JBIOIC010000121.1:0-6634 GCA_044449625.1 Gemmatimonadales bacterium
CGCGCTGGACATCGGCGCGGGTCACCCGGTCCACGCTCGTCCGGTACCCGTCATACCAGGCGAAAGGGAGGCCGAAGAGGAGGAGGCCTTGAACCTGCCCCGCCACTTGGCCGGTGGTCTCGAAATCGCCGGGGAGGGCCAGCGCCAGGTACTGCTGGGCGCGGGTGAGTTCGACCGGCTGGATCAGCGAATCACGGATGGCGCGGATCTGGGAAAAGAACTCGACCAGCGAGCTGTCGGTCACGTTGGTGCGGACCGCCGCGCTCGCCGCGAAATACCCCGGCACCGGGCGGAACTGGAAACGTGACCCGGCGCCATAGGTGTAGCCCTTGGTCTCCCGCAGATCCTGGTTCAATCGGGAGGAGAAGGAGCCGCCGAGGATCGTGTTCATCACCTGGATCGCGAAGTAGTCGGGCGTTGAGCGCTCGACCCCGGGTGTGGCAATGATGATGACCGACTGGGCCGCGCCCGGTTTGTCGACCAGGAAGAGCGTCGTGGGCCGGGTGATGGGTGCGGGGATCGTCGCCGGGGGCGCGGGCAGCTTCGCCGCTCCCTTCCACGTTCCGAACCGCTTGGTGATGAGCTGTCGCGCCTCGGCCAGCGTCACGTCCCCGGTGATGACGACCGTGGCGTGGCGTGGATCGCTGATGCCGCGGTAGAAGGCCCGCACGGTGGCGGAATCGAGCCGGGTGGTGGATGCCGAATCGCCGTCGAGGCTCGCGTGATAGGGGTGGCCGGCGGGGAAGACCAGCGCGTTCGCCACCAGAGCCGCCACGGCGGCGGGGACGTCGCGCCGCTGGATCAGGTCCGCCATCCGGAGCCCGCGGCGTTTCTCGATTTCGCTCGGGCGGAAGTCGGGGCGGAGCGCCACGTCGGCCATCAGATCGAGGGCCGCGGGCAGCGTGCGCTTCGGCCCGCTGATGGAGACCGTGGTGCGGTCCCAGTCGGCGCCGGTGTTGAGGTCGGAGCCGAGGTAGGCCGCCTCCGCGGCGATGCCGATGGCGTCGCGCCCGGCGGCCCCTTCATCGAGCATATCGGCGGTGAAGCTCGCGAGGCCGGGAAGATCGCCGTCGAGCCGTCCGCCGCCGGGGAGGAGGAGGGAGACGTTCACCAGCGGGAGCTTGTGCATCTGCACCAGTTCGATGGTCAGTCCGTTGGCGAGCTTCACCGTCTCGACCTTGGGCGACACGAACGGCCGGGGCGGTGCGAGTTTCGGCGCAGTGGTGACCTGAGCGGAGAGGCGCAGGGGCGCAGAGGCGGACAGGACCACGGTTGCAGCAAGGCCCGCGGCAACCACGGCAACCTGTCGGCGCATCGGGCCAAGCTGATAGCTGATAGCTGATAGCTGCAAGCTGATAGCTGCTGACTGATAGCTCTTCACGGCGTCACCTCCGCCGCCTGGGCGGCAAGCTCGGTCTTCCCTTCGGGTACCACGCTCAGGACGACCCTGGGGGCGGCGAGATATTGATGCGCCACGCGCTGGACGTCGGCCGCGGTCACGGCCCGGGTGCGCGCGATGTCCTGGGACAGGTAGTCGGGCGTGCCGGTGAAGTAGTAGTACGCATTCAACTGGTCGGCCACGTTGGAGCCGTACTCGAGCTGTGAGAGCGTCGATGCCTCGTAGCTGTTCTTGGCCTGCTCCAGTTCGTGCGCGGTCGGGCCGTCCTTCGCCAGCCGGTCGATCTGCGCCTCGATCACCTTCTGCAGCTCCGGGAGGGCGTGGCCGGGTCGCGCCGTCGCGATGATGCCGAACTGTCCGTCGCGGAGCTTCCCGTCCTGGAACGCATTGACGTCGGAGGCGAGTTGCTGCTCGTAGACCAGCGGCTGGCTCAGGCGCCCGTTCTTGGCCCCGGCCAGGATATATGCCAGCACGTTGAGGGGAGCGTCGTCGGGGGCGTAGGCCTTGGTGGTGTGCCACATATAGTAGAGGCGCGGCAGCTGCACCCGGTCTTCCAGCACCAGCACCGTGTCCTTGGCCAGGTGGAAGACGGGGGTGACCGGCCGGGTGATGGCGGGTCCGCGCGGGATATCGCCGAAGTACTTGCGGACCTGCGCCAGCACGCTGGCCGCGGTCACGTCCCCCGCGATCACCAGCGTGGCGTTGTCGGGCGCGTAGTATTTGCGGAAGAAGTTCTTCACATCCTCCAGGCTCGCGGCGGAGAGGTCCACCATGGAGCCGATGACCGGCCAGGAATAGGGATGGCCGGGCGGGAACATCGCGCCCGGGAGGGCATCCCACGCCTTGCCGTAGGGCTGGTTCTCGACCCGCTGCCGCCGCTCGTTCTTCACGACATCGCGCTGGAGGTCCACCTTGGCACTGTCCATCGTCGGCAGGAGCCATCCCATCCGGTCGGCCTCAAGCCAGAGCATCAGCGGCAGCGCATTGGCCGGACCATTCTCGTAGTAGTTGGTCCGGTCCTCGGTGGTCGATCCGTTGTTGTCGGCGCCCGCGGCTTCCAGCAGGCGATCGAAGGTCGGATAGGGCGCATGTTCCGAGCCCATGAACATCAGGTGCTCGAAGAGGTGGGCGAAGCCGGTGCGGTGTACCTCCTCGTCTCCCGACCCGTCGTGATACCAGACATTCACCGCGACGACGGGGACGGAATGGTCCTCGTGCACGATGACCGTGAGGCCATTCGGCAGCGTATCCATCGTGAACGGAATTGAAAGCTTCGGCGCGCTCGCGGCCTTCCGGTGCGCCGGCCGGGCCTGCGCCGCAACACCGCTCGGCGCCAGTGCACCCAGGGCCGCCGCGCCGAGCAGCGCCTGCCAAGCCAATGATATGGATCGGGACATAGGGGACCGGGGTTCGGGAAAGGGGACCGGGAATCTGGAGGAAGGGATTCTATCGCTGATCGGGTGACTTGGCGAGGGTTGCGGGAGGCGGGCCGGCGTTGTTTCGAGGGGAAACGGAGTAGGGGTCGCAGGTGCCAATGGAGTCATCCTGAGGGAGCGAAGCGACTGAAGGATCTCTCCGTGGTCTCAAGGTGAACCCGCACCAAGATCCTTCCAGTGCGGATTTGCCTCTTCGATCAGCGCGAGTTTTCTGCTCCTCTTCCATCCCTTCAGTTGTTTCTCCCTGGCGATGGCGGTCCGTGGTCGATCAAAGATCTCGAAGAATACCAGGCGGTGCGTCTGGTATCGCCGCGAAAAGCCGCCGCCCAGACCCGATCGATGCTGGGCAATCCTCCGGTCCAAGTCGTTCGTCACCCCGATGTATAGCACGCGCGAGGTCGAGGCGAGGATGTAGACGAAGAACTGGCGCGATCGCATCTTTTAATCTGGCGAACACCATCCATCGCGGCCGTATCAATTCAGTCCAACAAGGGGTGAAAAAAGGCAGCGGCTGAGAGATCCTTCGCTTCGCTCAGGATGACTCCGATACTCGACCGAGGTCCCTTGCCCACTTTCACACACCGGCGAGTTTGCGGCCTTCTCCCTTCTCCCTTCTCCCTTCCTACCAGCTCCTCACCCACACCACCGGCAGCTTGAACGCCTCGGCCGCGAGATAACCGAACTCCTCGCGCGGATGATCGGAGATCGGGCTGGTCGCCGTCGGCGAGGTGTACGCCTCCACATCGTGGTTCCTCGCTTCGATCCGCAGCCGCGCCATGTGGAAGGGATCGCTCACCAGGAGCACGGGGCCGAGGCCGCGTTCGTCGAGCCAGTCGGAGACCGCCGCCATCGTCTCATCGGTGGTGCGGCCACGGCCGACCACCACGACCACCGTATCGGCCACGCCGTGCGCAATGAGGTATCGCTGTCCCACGGTCGCCTCGCTCATCCGGTCCCCGTCGCCGATCCCACCGGTCACCACCAGGAGCGGCGCGAGACCGCGCCGGTAGAGGGCGAGCGCGTGATCCAGTCGGGCTCGGAGCACCGGCGAGGGCCGGCCATTGTACTGGGCGGCGCCGAGAACGACGATGGCGTCGGCGGGGCGGGCCTGATCGTCGCGGCTGGCCCGGACCACCAGCACGAACGACACGAGGTAGGTGAGGCAGGCGAGTGCCAGCACGGCACCCGGGAGGGTCACCTGCCAGGGGAGGCGGGGAAGTCGCACGCTACTGAAGCTTGAAGCTCTGGCCCAGATCGGGCAGGATCACCTCGCCGACGCCCTCGCTCTTCAATATATCGGCCATCGCGGCGCGGGCGCGGTTCTCCCCGTGCACCACGAAGGCCCGCTTGATCGGCCCGCCGAGGAGCCGGACCCACTTCCGGAGTTCGTTCTTGTCGGCGTGTGCGGAGTATCCGCCGAGGGTCTCCACTTCGGCGCGGACCGGATGCATCTCGCCGAGGATCCGGACCTCCTTGGCTCCTTCCTGGATCCGGCGGCCGAGGGTGTGCTCCCCCTGGAAGCCGACGAAGAGGACCAGGTTCTTGTGATCGCCGATCTGATTGGCCAGGTGGTGCACGATCCGTCCCGCTTCCGCCATCCCCGAGGCCGCAATGATCACCGCGGGGCCGTCCCGGGAATTGAGCGCGATCGAATCCTTGACGTCACGCAGGTAGTGAACCAGCTCGAAGTCGAAGAGCCGCGCCGTCCGTTCGACCAGCGGCTCACGCCGGTCGAAGAGCTCCGGGTGCAGGCGGAAGACCTGGGTCGCGTCGACCGCGAGCGGGCTGTCGATGTAGATCGGGACCTGCGGGATCCGCTCCGTCCGCCAGAGCCGATGCAGCGCGTAGACGATCTCCTGGGTCCGCCCGATCGCGAAGGAGGGGATGATCACCTTCCCGCCCCGCGCGGCGACCCGGGTCACGATCTCGCCAAGCCTGGTCTCGGTGTGTTCGGTCGAGTCGTGCTCTCGATCGCCGTAAGTTGATTCGACGATAAGCGTATCAACCGGCCCCGAGGCAATCGCCGGGTCGCGAAGGATCGGCAGGCCCCAGCGGCCGATGTCCCCCGAGAAGACGAGGCGATGTCCCGCTCCCTCGGCCAGGCGCAGGTCCACCGAGGCGGAGCCGAGGATGTGGCCCGCGTCGGTGAATTCAAAGGAGAGGTTTTTTCGGAGATAGAAGGGGCGCCGATAGGGGAGGCCGATCATCAGTTCCTGGACCGCGATGGCGTCGGCCAGGTTGTAGAGCGGATCGGCCGCTTCTTTGCCATGACGCTTGAGGAAGCCGGCGTCCGTTTCCTGAATATGGGCCGAATCGGGGAGCATCACGGCGCAGAGATCGCGGGTGGCCGGGGTGGCGTAGATCGGCGCGTGGAATCCCTGCCTTACCAGAAGCGGGAGTCGGCCGCTGTGGTCGATATGCGCGTGACTCAGGACGACGGCGTTGATGGTGCGGGCGTCGAATGGAAGCTTGGCGTTCCGGGCGTTCGTTTCCGCGCGCTTGCCCTGGAAGAGCCCGCTGTCGAGGAGGAAGCGCGCCTGCGCCGCCTCCAGCAGATACATCGAGCCGGTCACCTGGCCGCTCGATGCGCCGTGGAAGGTCAGTTGAATCCCGGTCGTCTGCGCGTCGCGGGTCATGATCTATAGGGTCGTGAGTCGTGGGTCATGGGTCGTGGGTCGCGAGCTGGGGGTCGGTGATCAGCACAGTTGTGATTTCCAATGCCTTCCACTCCTGCCGCTTCATCGCCCGTTCACTGTTCACCGTTGACCGTTCACCTATTTCGTCCCGAACAGTCGGTCACCCGCATCGCCGAGGCCGGGGAGGATGTAGCCCTGGTCGTTGAGCTGGCGGTCGAGTGCGGCGGCGAAGACGGGAACATCGGGATGGGCTTCTTGCATCACGCGGACCCCTTCGGGTGCGGCGACCAAGCACAAAAACTTGATCCGCGCCGGCCCCGTCTCCTTCAACTTCGCCACTGCCGCAGCGGCGGAGCCGCCGGTGGCGAGCATCGGATCGAGGACGAGAAGATGACGTTCCCCCTCGGCGGGGGGAAGCTTGAAGTAGTAACTCACCGGCTGAAGGGAGTCGTGGTCGCGATAGAGGCCGACGTGTCCGACACGCGCGGTGGGGATCAGTTGTCCGATTCCCTCGACCATGCCGAGTCCGGCGCGGAGGATCGGCACCAGGACCACCCGCTTGCCGTCCACTTCGTAGCCGGTGGTTCGTTCGAGAGGAGTCTCCACCTCGATGTTCCGTCCAGGGAGATCCTGGGTCACCTCAAAGGCCATCAGCATCGCGATCTCGGCCACGAGCTGACGGAAGTCGCGGGTCCCGGTCCGGTGATCGCGGAGGAGGGTGACCTTGTGCCGGATCAGCGGGTGGTCGAAAACGGTGAGGTTGGGATGGTCGGGATGGGGCATATCTAATAGTAGGGGGTAGGGCGGTAGGGCGGTAAGGCGGTCGGATCGCAGGCGATGAGGCGGTAGGGTGGTCAGGCGGTAGGTGATCAGGTCGACAGTCCGTAAGTCGTTGCCTGATTGTGCATTGAGGCGTCTCGTGCCGACTTACCGCCCTACCGCCTTACCGTCTTACCGCCTATAATTCCCGCCCTTCCAGGCTAGGTAGCTCAGTTGGTAGAGCAGCGGACTGAAAATCCGCGTGTCGGGGGTTCGATTCCCTCCCTAGCCATGTTCGGACGTCACAAGATTCCTGCCAAGCCAGTTTCCCAGTTCGGGGGTTGAGCTGCGCCCGCCTGCGGCGGTGCTCGCTCCCCTCGCCCTCCGGACTCGGGTCGATTCCC
>JBIOIC010000122.1:0-6628 GCA_044449625.1 Gemmatimonadales bacterium
ACGGCGAGGAGCGCCCCCTTCGCGTGGGCGAGCTCCGCCAGCTTCTTCAGATCGGTGATCCTGAGCAGCGGATTCGATGGGGTTTCGGCCCAGACCAGCTTCGTCTGCGGGGTGAAGGCCTTCTCCGCCGCCGCGAGGTCGGAGAGGTCGGCAAAGGTGAAGCGCAATCCCCAGCGCTCGAAGATCTCCTTCAGCATCGTCCGGACGCCGTGGTAGACGTCGGTCGGCGCCACGACGTGATCTCCCGGTGCCAGCACCTGGAAGACGGCGAGGGCGGCGGCCTGACCGGAACCGAAGGTCGCCGTGGCGGCGCCCCCTTCGAGTGTCGCGAGCGCCGCTTCCAGGGCGGCACGATTGGGATTCCCGGTGCGGCCGTAGATGTAACCGTGGGGGTACGTGCCATCCGCCGCGCGTTCGAAGGTGGTGGCGAGGTGGATCGGCGGGGTCGCGGCACCGGTGCTTGGATCGGGGCCGAGCCCGGCGTGGGCGGCGAGGGTCTCGAAGCGGGCCTTGTCGCTCACGCCAACTCTCCGCGAAGGACGGTGACCGCCTGGCCGCCGAGTCGCACACGCTCCGGACCGACGTGGACCCGGAGGACGCCGCCGCGCCGGGAGATCTGCCAGGCGGTCATCGTGTCGCGGCCGAGTTTCGCGGCCCAGTAGGGGCCGAGCATGCAGTGGGCCGAGCCGGTGGCGGGATCCTCATCGATCCCGGCCCCGGGGGCGAAGAAGCGGGAGACGAAGTCGTACCCTGTCGTCGTGGCGGGAGCGGTGACGCAGATTCCCCGGGTGGTGAGTTCGCCGAGGAGGCGGATATCGGGGGCGAGTTCGCGGACCACCGCCTCACTCTCGACTTCGACCAGGTAGTCGAACTTTCCCTGACCGGTATGCACGATCGAGGTGTGCAGCGCCTCCACCAGTTCGGCGGGAGCCTCGGAATCTTCCGGCACATCGGCGGGGAGATCGAGCTCGATCCAGCCGTCCTTTTTCGTTGCGGTCAGAAGTCCGCTCCGGGTCTCGAACTTGGCCGCCTGATCGGGCTTCAGCTTGCCGAGCTCCCAGAGCACGTGAGCGGAGGCGAGGGTGGCGTGACCGCAGAGGTCGACCTCCAGCGCCGGGGTGAACCACCGGAGCCGCCAGTGACCCTTCTCGGGGAGGAGGAAGGCGGTCTCGGAGAGGTTCATCTCGTTCGCCACGTCGCGGAGCCAGCTGTCCTCCATCGGCTTGGTGAGGAGACAGACGGCGGCGGGATTGCCGTGATAGGGCTTGTCGGTGAATGCATCGACCTGAATGATCGGAGTAGGCATAGGATGGGTTGAAAGGATGAGTGCCGGCGACGCGGACGTCAGCCGGCGGAACCGATGATCGCTTCGACTTCGACCTCGACCAACATCGCCGGGTCGATGAGGGCTTTGATCTCGACCATCGTCGACGCGGGGCGGATGGTGGAGAACACCTCTCCGTGTGCTCGGCCGATCTCCTGCCACTTCGAGATGTCGGTGACGAAGGTCCGGGTGCGCACCACGTCCCGCAGCGTCGCACCGGCCTCGACGAGCGCCGCCTCGACGATCTTCAGGGCCTGCTTCATCTGGGTGTAGGCGTCACCGGGGCCGACGACCTTCCCGTCGGGTCCCGTCGCCGTGGTGCCGGCCACATGCACCACATTGCCGACCCGGACAGCGCGGGAGTAGCCGACGATCGGCTCCCAGGGTGCGCCGCTCGAGATCAGCTGCCGGGACATCGATGCTCCAGATGGAACGAGAGGTGACCCGAGGAAGCTAAGGCCGTTGTGCGTGTCCCGCGAGGTGGACTCAGGTCGCGTGGTGGCAGGCGACCCGCGCATTGCCGAGTACGCGGAGCTCCGGCCGCTCCGTGCGGCAACGCGCATCCAGCGCCGGATGTCCGCAGCGCGGATGAAAGGCGCATCCGGGCGGCGGCGCCGACGGACTGGGTGGCTCTCCCGGGATCGCGAGGTGCGGCCGCACGGCGGGATCGGGCTCCGGCACCGCGGCGATGAGGGCCTGCGTGTAGGGATGCCGCGGGTGTGCCAATACCTCCTCGGCGGGACCGACCTCCACCAGACGGCCCAGGTACATCACGGCGACGCGATGGGCCAGTTGGCGCACCACGGCGAGGTCGTGGGCGATGAAGAGATAGGAGAGCCCTCGGCGCCGCTGCAGATCGCCGAGGAGGTTCATCACCTGCGCCTGGACGGAGACGTCGAGGGCGGAGACCGGCTCATCGAGGACGATGAAGCGGGGTTCGACCGCGAGCGCCCGTGCGATCCCGACCCGCTGGCGCTGGCCACCGGAGCATTCGTGGGGATAGCGTGCCGCGTATGAGGGATCGAGTCCGACTTCTTCGAGGAGTGCCGCCACTCGGCGATCGATCTCTTTCCCCTCGGCGAGGTGGTGGATTTCGATCCCCTCGGCGATCGAGCGGCCGAGGGTCATCCGCGGGTCGAGCGAGCTGTACGGATCCTGGAAGACGATCTGCAGCCGGCGCCGCGCGGTGCGGAGATCGGCGGCGTCGAGGGCGAAGAGATCGCGCCCTTCGAATTTTGCGGTACCGGCGGTCGGTTCGATCAGGCGGAGCAGCGTCCGGCCGAGGGTCGACTTGCCGGAACCAGATTCTCCGACGAGGGCGAGCGTCTCTCCTTCATTCACCGTGAATGAAACGCCGTCGACCGCGCGCACCGGGGGCCGGCGGCCGAAGAGCCCCCCCTGCGGGAAATGCTTGACGAGTCCTTCGACTTCGAGCAGCGGCGTCACTTTCCCTCCGCCGCGCCGAGCCAGCAGCGTATCGGATGACCGGGCTCGACGTCGTGTACCGGCGGGGTGGTGCCGCAAGGAGCGAAGGCCTGGACGCAGCGCGGGGCGAAGCGGCACCCGGCGGGCCAAGCGCCGGGGCGGGGAACGGAGCCGGGGATCGGTTCGATCCGGCGGACCGGTCCCGTCATCCGCGGCACCGAGGCGAGGAGTCCCTTGGTGTACGGGTGCGAGGGCTTGGCGAAGATCGCCGTGGTCTTTCCCTCTTCCACGATCTGTCCCGCGTACATCACCGCCACCCGGTCCGCTCGGCCGGCCACGATCCCGAAGTCGTGAGTGATGAGGAGCATCGCCATTCCGCGATCGCGGCGGAGACGATCGAGCGTCTCCAGAATCTGGGCCTGCACTGTCACGTCGAGGGCGGTGGTCGGCTCGTCGGCGATCAGGATCTCCGGCTCGCAGGCGAGCGCGATCGCGATGCCGACCCGCTGGCGCATCCCGCCGCTCAGCTGGTGGGGATATGCGTCGTAGCGCGATTTCGGATCGGCGATGCCGACCTCGCGGAGCAGCGCGAGCGCCCGCTTCTTCGCGTCAGCCTTCGATGCCAGCCGATGCGCGACCATCCCCTCGGCGATCTGGTCACCCACCCTGAGTACCGGATTCAGCGAGGTGAGCGGGTCCTGGAAGACCATCCCGATCCGGCGGCCTCGCACGCCGCGCAATGCCTCGTCCTTGAGGCCGAGGAGGTCGACGCCATCGAGCATCACACGGCTTGAGGCGTCGATCGCTCCGGGACGCGGCACCAATCGAAGCAGGGCGAGCGCGGTGAGACTCTTGCCGCAGCCCGATTCTCCCACCAGCGCCAGCGTTTCCCCCCGTTCGAGGGAAAACGACACGCCATCCACGGGTCGCACCGGGCCGTGGGCGGCGGGGAAGGAGACGCTGAGATCGGAGACGGCGAGGAGCGGGGTCATCGGTCCCGGGGATCGAGAGCGGCGCGAACGGATTCGCCGGTCAGGTGGATGCCGAGCACGGCGAGCATGATGGCGACGCCGGGGGCGAGGCTCACCCATGGAGCATTCGCGAGGACGTCTTTCCCTTCGAGAATCATCCCGCCCCACGAAGGAGTCGGCGGCCGGACACCGATGCCGAGGAAGGAGAGCCCCGCCTCCAGCAGGATCACCTCGCCGATGTTCAACGTCGCCGCGACGAGGAGGGGCCCCGCCGCGTTGGGGAGGAGATGCCGGAAGATAATCCGCGCCCGCGATCCGCCGAGCGCCCTGGTCGCCTGGATGAACTCCTCCCCCCGCAGCCGGAGGACTTCGGAGCGCACCAGGCGGCTGGTGCCGAACCACCCGGTGAGGCCGAGGAGAAGGATGAAGGCGAGGAGCGGCATCCGGTCCCACGCCGTCGCGGCGAGGAGGAGGTAGAAGAGCCGCGGGATGGCGAGCGCGCCGTCGACCAGCCGCATCAGCGTGAGATCGACGATCCCGCCGGCGTATCCCGCGATGAGCCCGACTCCGGCGCCGACACTCAAGGAGACCAGGACGGCGAGGAGCGCGATCGAGAGCGAGATCCGCGCCCCCGCGATCACCCGCGCCAGCACGTCCCGGCTCAATTGATCGGTGCCGAGCCAGTGGCCGGCGCCCGGATGCAGGAGCGCACCCCGAAGGACGTCAGGCTGCGCGTTCGGGTCCACCAGGAACCAGGGGAGGGCGATCGCCGCGACGACGAGGATCGCGAGGAGGATCGGTCCGGCGCGGCGCTTCATCGCCGCACCCGGGGATCGAGCACGGTGTGCAGTACATCGGCGCCGAGGTTGCCGAGGACGACGAGCGAAGCGACGAGCGCGCCGCACCCCATCGCCACGGGATAGTCCCGGGCGGAGACGGCGCCCGCCGCGAGCGTACCGAGGCCGGGCCAGGCGAAGACCGCTTCGGTCAGCACCGCACCCGCGACCAGCGCCGGGACGGAGAGGCCGAGGAGAGTGACGATCGGACCCAACGCCGTACGCCAGGCGTGGCGGCGGATGACGGTGCTCTCCGGGAGTCCTTTCGCCCGGGCGGTCACGATCCACTCGGCCTCGAGCGCGGTGAGCATCGCGGAGCGCTGGTGCCGCATCGTGACGGCGATCGTCGCCACGGTGAGCGTGAGCGCCGGAAGCGCGAGGTGGTGCGCCAGGTCGAGTCCGTGACGCCACACGCCGGCGCCGGTGGCGAGCAGGGGGTCGCTCATCCCGGCGACGGGGAAGAGATGCCAATGCAGGGCGCCGATCCAGACGAAGAGGAGGCCCAGCCAGAAGACGGGGAGGGTGTAGCCGGCGAGGGCGAGGCCGCTCAACGCGCGATCGAGCAGTCCACCCCGGGCCACCGCCTGGCGCACTCCGAGCCAGAGACCGAGGGTGAAATTGAGGATGAGTGCGGTGCCGCCGAGGAGGAGGGTCGCCGGCAGCCGCTCGGCGATCAGCTCCCCGACGGGGCGGCCGTACTGGAGCGAGAGACCGAGGTCACCGCGGAGGAGGCCGCCGAAGAAATGGCCCAACTGGACCAGCAGGGGCTGGTCGAGTCCATAGAGGTGGCGGAGCGCGTCGAGCGCGGCGGGAGGCAGCGGGTGATCGGGGGAGAGCGCGGCGAGCGGGTCGCCCGGGACGAGCCGCATCACGAAGAAGAGGAGGATCATGGCCACCACCCAGGTGGCCGCCGCCTGGAGGAGCCGCGTGGTGAGCCAGCGCCTCACATCACCGATCCGCGTCCCGGTCCCTCGGCAACTGCTGGCCCGGCGCGACCGACCACTCACCGAGCCCGCTCCACAACGATTCCGGGTGGAGGACCACACTGCGATAGCGGCGGTGCACCGCGATCATCGCGGTCGGCGCGAAGATGAACGCCGCCGGCGCATCGGCGTCGATGGTGCGGAGCACCTGCCGCCAGAGCGGGAGGCTGTTGCTGGAGAGGGTCGCGGCGGCGATCAGCGAATCGACCACTGGGTCGCAGTAGCTCGCCACGTTGGCCCCGCCCATCGAGGCGCAGGTCCAGCTCTGGATCAGGCCGGTCGGGCTCGGGTCCTGCACCACCGCGGAGACATCGACATCAAAGCGGTTGTTCCGCCGACGGTCGAGGTAGGTCGCGAAATCGACAGACTCGAGGGTGACGTCGGCCCCGATCGCTTTCCACGAGGCCTGCGCCTGGAGCGCCACCTGGCGGCGGGCGGCGCTGACGGCGGGGAACAGGATGGTGAAGGCGAGGGGCCGGCCATCCTTGTCGAGGATGCCATCGCCGTCGTGGTCAGTCCACCCCGCCGTGCGGAGCAGCGCCCGGGCGGCGGCGGTGTCCTGCCGCGCCGCCGGCTCCGGCAGGTGCACCCAGAGCGAAAGCGAGGCGGGCCCGATCGGCACCTGTACCGCCGGTCCGAAGACCGAACGGGCCATCGTCTCCCGGTCGAGCGCCAACGTCAGGGCGCGGCGGACACCGCGGTCAGCGAAGATCGGATGCGGCTTGGCGTGGTCGGCCGGGTCGCGCTGGTTATAGAGGAAGTATCCCACCATGAAAGTGGGCACGGCGAGCAGGCGCAGATCGGAATCGGCGCGGACCCGGTCCTGGTTGGTGAGGGGAAGGATGTTCTCCAGCGCATCCCCCTCGCCGGAGAGGAGCAGGGTCATCCGCGTATCGCCATCGGCGGAGGCGCGGAAGATCACCCGATCGAGTTTGGGGGCGCCGAGGAAATAGTCGCGATTGGCGGCGAGCTCGACGACCTGCCCGGCGACACCGCGGACCCACTTGAACGGACCGTCCCCGACCGGCGTGCGGGCAAAGTCCGAAGTCGCGAGGGCCGCCGGCGGGAGCGCGGCGAGGAGATGGGCCG
>JBIOIC010000123.1:0-6625 GCA_044449625.1 Gemmatimonadales bacterium
CGGAAAGAGCGTGGGCGCCTCCCCCATCATGGACTCGACCTCATCGATCCGGGGCATCGCTACAGCGCGGGGCGCTTCGCCCTCGAGGCGACCGGCTGGATCGCCGAGATCAACGGTCGCGGCCGGCTTCCGGTCGTGGTCGGGGGAACCGGCTTCTACGTGCGGGCGCTGGCGGAGGGGCTCTTTCACGAGCCTCCCCTTGAGGCGGCGCGGCGGCGGGAGCTCGAAGAGTGGCTGACCGGCCACGATGCGCTCGAACTGGTGCGCTGGGCCGCTCGGCTCGATCGCGGCTTCAAAGGAGGGGGCCGCCAGCGTGCAACGCGGGTCATCGAGGTGGCGCTCCTCACCGGGCGGCCCCTCTCCTTCTGGCAGCAGGCGGCGCGGGGCCACGGGATCATCAAGCCCTGGTACGTGGTGCTTACGGTGCCGCGGCCAGTGCTGCATCAACGGATCGCGCTTCGGGCGGAGGAGATGGTCAAACGCGGGCTCATCGAGGAGGTCGCGGCGGCGTTGGCCGATGGGGCGCCGGCTGACGGACCGGGGCTCGACGGAGTCGGACTCAAGGAGGCGGTTGAGTATCTCCACGGCGAGCGCAAGCGCGAGAGCGTGGCCGGGGCGATCGCGCAGAGCACCCGGCAGTACGCCAAACGGCAGGAGACCTGGTTCCGGCACCAGATCGAGGGCGACGTCCTCGCGCTCGACAGTGTCCGCCCGGTCGAGGAACTGGCGGCGGAGATTGCGGCGGCGTGGAAGCAGAAGGGGTAGGGGACAGGGCGCGGGTCGCGCAGGTCACAGGTCGCAGGTCAGAGGTCACAGGGAGGCACAGGAAGAGGTCCGTGCCCATTCCGGCGGGAGATGTTTGAGCGAAGCCCTGTGACCCGCGCCCTGCGACCTGTGCCCTCTTTCATTACACTTCATCCATGCGCATCGGCATCACCTGCTACCCCACCTACGGCGGCTCCGGCGCCCTGGCCACCGAGCTCGGCATCGACCTCGCCGCCCGGGGCCACGAGGTCCATTTCATCACCGACGCCGCGCCGTTCCGGCTGCGGGGCTACCACGAGCGCGTCACCTACCACGAAGTCGACACCCGGATGGGGCGCTATCCCCTCTTCACCAATTTTCCCTACACCCTGGCCCTCGCCTCCAAGCAACACGAAGTGGCGCTCCGGGAGCGGCTCGACATCCTGCACGTGCATTACGCGGTGCCCCACGCGACGACGGCCTGGATCGCCCGTGAGATGCTGGGCCCGGCCCATCCGCTCAAGGTGATTACGACGCTCCACGGGACCGACATCACCCTGGTGGGACAGGAGGCGAGCTTCTTCGAGATCACCAAGTTCTCGATCGAGCGCTCCGATATGGTGACCGCGGTTTCCGCCCATCTCCGCGAGGAGACGATCCGCGCCTTCGGTTGCGGCAACTGCGATATCCGGGTCATCCCCAATTTCGTGAACCTGGCCGAGTATCATCCGGCGTCGGGCGCACGTCCGAGCTTTGCACCTCCCGGCCATAAGGTCATCACCCACGTCTCCAACTTCCGCGAGGTCAAGCGGGTGAAGGACGTGATTCGGGTCTTCGCCCGGATCAGGAAGGCGATGCCCGCCACCCTCCTGATGGTGGGGGACGGCCCCGACCGGGAAGAGGCGGAGCAGGAGGCGCGGACCCTGGAGGTCGCCACCGATGTCCGCTTCTTCGGCCGCCTCGACAACGTGGCCGAGCTGCTGCAGGCGACCGACCTCTTCGTCCTGCCGAGCCAGACCGAATCGTTCGGGCTCGCGGCTCTGGAGGCGATGGCCTGCGGCGCGCCGGTGGTCGCGAGCCGAGCCGGTGGATTACCCGAGGTGATCGAGGATGGTGTGAGCGGGATACTGGAACCCCCCGGATCGGTCGAGGCGATGGGGCGCCGGGCGGTGGAGGTGCTGCGCGATCCGGCCCGCCATCGCCTGATGGCGGACGCGGCGCTGGCGCGCGCCCGGCAACACTCCGCCGAACGGATCGTCCCGATCTATGAGAAACTCTACGCCGAGGTACTGGGATGATGTGGCTCGCGACTCTGCCCCTCGCGGTCAAGGCGGCGATCCTCGGCATCGTCGAGGGGATCACCGAGTTCCTCCCGGTCTCCTCGACCGGACACCTGATCGTCGCGGGCCAATGGCTCGGTTGGACCGGGGAAGTCGCTCAAACCTTCGAGATCTTCATCCAGCTCGGCGCCATCCTCGCCATCGTCTGGATCTATCGCGAACGGTTGCTGCGCGAGTGCCGGGGCGTCACGACGGAACCTGCCAGCCGGCGCTTTGCGGGATCATTGCTGCTCGCCTTCCTGCCGGCGGCGATCGTCGGACTGGCGCTGCATCACTGGATCAAGGCCCACCTCTTCGACCGGCCACTCGTCGTGGCCTGGGCGATGCTCGTCGGCGGTGTCCTCATACTCCTGATCGAGCGGCTGCACCCGAAGGTGACCGTGACCGACGCGATGGCGGTCCCCCCCCGCGAGGCGATCGGCGTGGGGCTGGCCCAGGTGCTCTCCCTGGTGCCCGGCACTTCCCGTTCCGCCGCGACGATCCTCGGCGGGTACGCATTAGGGATGACCCGTATCGCGGCGACGGAGTTCTCCTTCTTCCTCGCCATTCCGGTGATGTTCGCCGCGACGCTCTTCGATCTCTACACCAGCCGGAATGCACTCGGCGGGCTCGACCTCCTGCCGTTCGCGGTCGGATTCATCACCGCCTTCTTCGCCGCGCTCATCGTGGTCCGGGTCTTCCTGCGCTACGTCTCCCGCCACAGTTTTGAGGCGTTCGCCTGGTACCGGATCGCCTTTGGCCTCTTCCTGCTCTGGTTGTACCGCTCGGCGTGAGCATGGCTCCGCGCCAGCCGCCGGTCATCACGCTGGAGCGTCTCGATCGGGCCGAGTCGACTCAGGATCTGATTCATCGGAAGGCGGAGGAAGGAGCACCGCACGGCACCGCGATCGTCGCGCGGGAGCAGTCAGGGGCGCGGGGGACGCGGGGCCGGAAGTGGCACGCGCCGATCGGCGGGCTCTGGATGAGCGTCCTCTGCCGGCCCGAGGTTGCGGCCGCGGCGGAAGTGCTGAGTCTCCGCGCGGGGCTCGCGGTCGCGGCCGCGCTGGAAGGGGCGGGGAAGCTCCCGCTCATCGGGCTCAAATGGCCCAACGACCTGATCCTGGGGGACCGGAAAGTGGCCGGGATTCTCTGCGAGGCGCGCTGGCGCGGCGATCAGATCGCCTGGGTGACCGTTGGAATCGGAATCAACGTCACCAATCCGGTCCCGGGTGCGGTGGCGGCGACTGCCACCCGTCTGGCCGACTACGATTCGACGCTTGACGCTGGGGCCTTGGCGGAGACGATCGCCGTGGCGATTGCGGAGGCGGGGAGTGGCGGTCCGACGCTTTCGGGCGCGGAGCTGCAAGCGTTCGGCCGTCGGGATTGGCTCCGCGGCAAGCGGCTGACTGAGCCGGAGCCGGGGACCGCGGGGGGCGTGGCCGACGATGGTACGCTCATCGTGTACGCTGATGATGGTACGACCCGGACCGTCCGCGCCGGCAGCATCGTGCTGGAAAACGGGTCGTGAGTCACCTGTCCTGAGCGCAGCGAAGGATGGGTCGTGGGTCACCTTCACTGAGCGGCGAGTCCTGCGTCCCGCGACCTGTGCCCTGCACCTGAGTCCTGAGCCCTGACCACCGAGCCCTGACCCCCATGCTCCTCGTTCTCGACATCGGCAACACCGAGATCACCCTCGGCCTCTTCGAAGGGGAGAGCCTGAGCGGCCGCTGGCGCTTGACCACCAATCCCGACCGGACCCCCGACGAGTGGGCGGCGGCGCTGGGCGGTTTCCTGCTCCAGGCCGGGCGTTCGCCGAATGAGGTGGCGGGGATCTGCTACGCGTCGGTGGCCCCCGCGGTGACCCAGAGCCTCATCCGCGGCGCCGAGACGATCACCGGCCGAAAGGCGGTGGCGGTGGATGCCAGGTCGAAGCTCCCCGTCGTGCTCGATGTCGATGAGCCGCTCACGGTCGGTGCTGACCGGATCGTCAACACCCTCGCCGCGGTCGGGCTTTACCACGAGGACACCGTGGTGGTGGACTTCGGCACCGCGACGACCTTCGACTGCATTACCGCCGACGGCCGCTTCATCGGCGGGGTCATCATGCCGGGACTCAAGACCTCCGCCGATCAGCTCACCCGCCGAGCCGCCAAGCTCCCCGCCACCGAGCTTGAGCCGCCGACCCGCGCCATCGGGCGCCGGACCGAGGAGTGCATCCGCGCCGGAGTGCTCTTCGGCGCCGCCGACGCCGTAGACGGGATGGTCGAGCGGATCGTGCGGGAGTGGCCCGGCGGCAAGCGGCCCCGCATCGTCGCGACCGGCGGCCTCGCCGCGCTGGTGGCGCCGCTCTGTCGCACCATCACCGGTACGGCGCCCGATCTCACTCTGCACGGGCTCCGCATCGCGGCGCGCCACCTCGGCGTCCCCGCGTGAGCGTGCCGGTCTCCCTCCGGCACCGCTGGATCTACCGGCTTCTGGGCGGCGCCGCGCCGTATCTGCTCCATCTCCGCCCGCTCGAATGGCCGATCATGGCGGCGCACACCCTCCTCGGCTACGGCCTCGCCGTCGGCCTCACCGGTCTCGCGGCGGGGACAGCGCGTTCCGATGCGCTCCTCGGCCTCCTCCTCTGGGTCGTCTGCCTGAACGGTGGCACGCTCGCGATCAACTCCGCCTTCGACAACGATGAAGGGGACATCGCCTACCTGCGCGAGCCGCCGAAGCCGCCCCGGCATCTCTTCGCCTGGGGACTCGGCCTCATGCTGCTGGGTCAGGCGCTCTCCCTGCTCCTGCCCCCGTCCTTCTCCCTGGTCTACGCCCTCTGTTTCCTGATGTCGGTGCTCTATTCCGTCCCTCCCGCCCGGCTGAAGGCGGTGGCGGGCGCGGACTGGGTCATCAACATGTGGGGCTTCGGGACGTTCACGCCGTTCGCGGGATGGGCCAGCACCGGCCGGTCCCTCGATTTTTCGCACGCCATCGTGCTCCTCGGCTTCTGCCCCCTCTTCGCCGCGCTCTATCCCCTCACCCAGATCTATCAGCTCGAAGAGGACAGCCGCCGGGGAGATCGGACCCTGGTCATCCGGCTCGGCGTCGGGCGGAGTCTCGCCGTGGCAATCGGTGCCGCGCTGCTCGCGTTCGGATTCTTCTTCTGGTCACTGGTCATCTTGGGGCGCACCGACCCGCTCCGGCTCATCGCGCTCGCCGCGGCGCTCGGGGCCTGGCTCCTGGTGCTCGTGCCCTGGGCCCGCGATCACGCCAAACGTTCGACGGCGGAACATCAACGGGGAATGTATTTCGCGCTCGCGGCATGGGCAGTGACGGATTTGGTGGTGCTGGTGGCGTGGGGAGCGTAGGTACGAGGTGCGAGGCATGAGGCACGAGGTGTTAGTGGTGCCGGGATAGTCGGCGCGCCTCAGCCGATCGCCGAGCCGCCGCCGGGGCCGACCGCGATGGTCGCCACCAGTCCGGTCACACCTAGAACCTGGGACCTCGCACCTCGTACCTAGCACCGCCTACCCACTCCCCCCCGGTCCCACTATACTTTTCTCCAATACCAACCTCAGCGGAGCAGCCATGAACGCGGTGGCGCAGGCCTCCTCGGCAGTCGATCAGACGGCAGTCCCCCACATCGTCCGCGCGTCGGTCAAGCTCGGCGTCATCCAGGCGATCATTGTCCTCCTCTTCTCCCTGGTCTCCCGGTTCCTGAACGGACCGCTGATGACGGGGCTCGAGGCGGTGATCCTCCTCGCGGGGCTCTCCGCCACGGTGCTGCTCCCGGGGATCTGGACTAAGGCCCGGACCATCGAGGGGGTGGCCGGCGCCGCCGGGATCGGTCTCGGTGCCGCGGTGGTCTACCTCCTGCTCGATGTCTCCATCCTGCAGAACATCGGGACCTACACCAACCGCTGGCGCGAGATCGGCGGCTTCTCCAACTGGTGGTGGCACCCGGTCTGGTGGATGCTCGGCACCTGGCTCAGCTGGTTCGGCGCCTTTGCCCAGGCCAACCAGGCGGCGCGCCGGGGCGCGACGAATCCGGTGATGGTGATGGTGCTCGCCGTGGCCTTCGCCCTCGTCTGCGGCGTGGTGGGCAACGCGATCCACTTCCCCGCGGCGCAGTGGAACTTCCCGACCTTCGCGGTCTGTTTCATTCCCGGATTGGCGCTGACGGTCCTCGCCACCGCGCTCGCCCCGCGGCGCGCCTGAGGCGCGATGGGCGCACTCCGGCTCCTCCTGAAGGGGCTCGGCTGGCTGCTGACGCCGCTGGTGGCGTCGGCAGCCTCTTTTTTGGGAGCGGAGTTCGGCACGCTGCTCTCGGAGTGGGTGCCGAGCCCGATCGCCGGGCTGCTGCTGACGATCGCGTGCGGCGCGGCGACCGGCTTCATCGGCACCCATTTCTGGATCCGGTTCCTGCAGACCCATCGCCGGCTCTCGCGGGCGCTGCAGATCGATCCGGTGGTGCTGGCCGCGATCCAGGAGGAAGGCCCCGCCGCCGGAGCGGAACCGTGAGGTGGGGCAGTGGGATCGCCCTCCTGCTCCTCCTCGGCTGCGGCGAACGCCCCGCGCCG
>JBIOIC010000124.1:0-6593 GCA_044449625.1 Gemmatimonadales bacterium
CACCCCCACCCTTCCCGTCACCGCGTCGCCTGGTACGGCATATACCTCGCCACTCAGATCGAAAGCCCGGCCCATTCGCATCGTGAAGCCGCCGAAGAGCGCCGGTCGGGTAAAATTCCCGTTGACCGGTTGATTGACAAGGGTGTTCTTCGGGTCGACCTGGAACCGGGGCCGCTCGATATCGTATCCCACGCCGGCATAGGGACGGAAGAGCCATCCGGGGATGGTCCAGTCGACCAGCGCCTCGATGCCGAAGATGTTGGGCTGGAACCGGTCGTCGGAGGGGGCCGGGAGGCCGGCGCATTGCGCGGGGCCTGACGACCGAATCTGCGCCGCGGTGCAGGTGATGTTCGCGTCGATCTGCCCGATCGTGCCGTGGAGGCGGGCCGTGAACCGGGCGACGTCGCTGAGCGACCATCCGCGGCTCAGAGCGAATCCGAAGAGATCAGCCTTGACCCCGTTCAACTTGACCGGCGGGATCCAGCTCCCCTCCAAGACGTACCCGCGGCCGAGTCCGATGGCGATCCGGGGCCGCGGGACCACGGCGATCAGATTCACGTTCTCGGCGGGCTTCCCCGGCCGGCAGTAAGTCGGGGTTGCCGTGGCCGAATCAATGCGAGGCAGGTAGGTCAGGTCGAAGCCGATGGTGACCTGACCCCGGGTGAGTTGCGGCGGCGCTCCCCCGGGGCTGAAGGCGAGGGGAACCTCGAACTTCCGGAGGAGGCGCGCCTCGTTCGAGTTGTACGGCAGGTGACCCGCGGTACAATCGGTCTGGGCCGCGAGGGGGGCCGCACCAGCCATCGCCAGCAGGGTGAAAAGGAGTGACCGCATCGCTCTTCCTTGCTTGACAGGGTACCGTTCCATCTCTAGCCTCAAGCGTTCCTCCCCCACTCTCCGCGGGAAGCCGTGAGCGATCTCGAACATCTGTACCGCCGGCTCGTGGACAGCCTGATTACCCTCGATCCGGCACGGCTCCACCGGCCGTTGCTGCTGGCCGAGCTGACCCAGAGCGTCCTCCCCTACCGGGCCCACCGGCGGGCGCTCGGCGTGGACTCGGCCGAAGACTACGACCTGCTCCTGCTCCGGCTCTGCGCCGGTGAGGGGGGATACGTCACCCTGGAACCCGAAGCGGTACAGATCCGGTTCCAGGCCGAGCTGGCGGCGGCCAATCCTGACCTGAGCCTGTTGCAGGAGTTCCCCGGCGCCGAACTGCATCTGTCGACCGAGCGGTTGGCTTATGCGCTGGGGCCGGGACCGGAGGCGGCGTACGCCCCGCCCGACCCGGAAGATGTCCCGGAGTTCGACCCGCCGCCCTCCCGACAACTACCGACCGGTCAGGTCCCCTGGACCGTCGATGCGCCGGAGCCGCCCTCGACCATCATTCCGCTCCGGGAGGGGGCGCCGTCTCGGGAGCGGGACGGAGTCCACCGCTGCGGCTACTGTGGTGGGGCACTGCCAACAGGACGCCAGATCAACTTCTGTCCACACTGCGGGCAGAGCCAGTCCTTCGTCCGCTGCCCCGAATGCGGGAGCGAGGTGGAGCTCGGCTGGCACCACTGCATCAACTGCGGGCATCCGGTCGGGGACGAAGGGTGACGTGCTGGACGACATCGGGCGTCGTGGCGGCGGCGCTCCTTGCCGCTCCGCTCGCGGCCCAGACCCCGGCGCCGGCCAAGGCGACCGACAGCAGCAGCGTGCTGGTGTTTGACCACCTCTTCGAAACCGGGGTCCTCGAGCATATTCCCGTCTTCCTGCAGAAGGGCGTCCGTTATCGGGCAGTCCTCGATCATCCGGGAGTCCAGTTGCAGCTGTATACCTCGCCCGGAGTGGAACCCCCCTTCCTGACGTTGGTCGCACAAGATGTGGACGCGGAGACACGGCTGGTTTACGAGATCTATCCGCACCGGGACGGCGATGTCGAATTTCGGGTGATCGGCGGCGAGGCGGGAGCCGCCACCCGGGTCCAGGTCTGGCACGACGTCGCTCCGGCCGTCCCGAAGCCGGTCGTCGTGGCGGGACCGGTACCCCTGGAGCTTGGGGCCGAGATCCACAGCGGCGTGCGGTTCGGAGAAAGTGGACCCTATGGCAATCAAGCCGGCGCAATTGCATCAGTGTGCATCGCCACCCGAAACTCGCCAAGAATCTTCGAGCGATTCGGCGGTGCCGCCATCTGCATCGAACACGAGGATGATGCCGCCGTCGATAACATCTCCGAGTTCTTCATCGAGCCGCGCTTCCGTATCCACGGTGACCCGGCTCAGAGCGGGCGCCGAGTGGAGATTGACTTCTTCCTCCGCGTCGGCGCGCGGTGGAGTACCCTCACCGAATGGGTCGGACCCGATAACGCCCCGTACATCGCGAGAGTGCGGAAGGCGAGGGTGTTCGGAGCCATCGGATTATCCGCCGACTGGAAAGTGAGCCGAGGAGCCCGCGGCGCCGGCTGGTGGCTGCTCTCCCGATTCCTCCCGGCGGGGCCGGCCCTCACCCTCGGCGTCGGACGCTATTTCCAATAACTCCCCGAGACTCCTGTGCTCCATCCTCATAGTCTTCTGCTTGTGCTCTCTCTCCTCGCCGCGCCCCTCGCGGCGCAGACCCCCGCACCGGCCCCCACAAAAGGGGCGGACAGCACCGATGTGGTCGTCTTCGACCACCTTTTCCAGACCGGACTCCTCGAGCACGAGAAGGTCTTCCTGGAGAAGGGGGCGGTCTACCGCGCCGAGCTCAACTATCCCGATGTGCAGTTGCAGGTGTATACCGATCCGGGGATGAAGCCGCCGTACATCATCGCGACCGGCCACGACCTGGATGCGAGCAAGCGGATCACCTACGAGGTCTACCCCGATCAGGACGGGGAGGTCGAGTTCCGGGTCATCGGCGGGGAGCCGGGGGGCGCCACCCGGCTGGTGCTGATCCGCGACTACCGTCTCTCCCGCCGCCGCAAGGCAATCGCGGATGCGCCGGGATGGGCCATCGGGATCGAGCTGCAGGCGGGGCTGCATTCCTCTTACGCCGGCGACACCGCGATCGGAACCGGCGGGACGTCGATCGAGGCCTGTCTCAGCTTCCGGGCGGGGCCGGGGCTCGCCGCCGGGACCAGCGGGTGCGCCTTCGGGATCGAGTGGCAAAGCAACGTCTCCTCCTACCGGCTCAACTACTTCTACATCGAGCCCCGGTTCCGGCTCTTCGGCCGCCGGGAGGCCGCCGGCAAGACCTCGACTGAGGGAGGGCTCCTCTTCCGTGGCGCTTTCGGGAGCTTTCAGCAGCGCAACGGACCGGGGACGCCGCCGCACGACCCCACCTTCCTCGGCATCGGGGCCTACATCGGCCGCGACATCGTAGCGGACCAGAAAGGGGACGGGTGGGCCGTTCAAGGGAGCGTCATGGAGGGTTTCGCCATCGGCATCGGTGGTGACCAGATACAGGGCCGCAAGAACGCCCACTTCACCGCCTTCAAGCTCGGCGTGGGGCGGTACTTCTGACCTGAGCCCGCTTCCTTGAGGGGAAGGTCCGGCGGGGGCATATTCCCCCTATGCAGAACACCCCCTCCGTGGTCTTCCTTTCCGGCGTTCGTACCGGCTTCGGTTCCTTCGGTGGTACCCTCAAGGATCTCTCCGCCATCGAGCTCGGCGTTATCGCGGCCAAGGCCGCGATCGCGCGGGCCGGTCTCCCGGTCGAGGCCTACGACCACGCCGTCTTCGGCAACGCGCACCAGACCTCCAAGGACGCGATTTACCTAGCGCGTCACATTGCACTCCGCGCCGGGCTCCCGATTCCCGTCCCCGCCCTCACGGTCAATCGCCTCTGCGGCTCCGGCTTCGAATCGATCATCGAAGGAGCCCGCCAGATCCTCCTCGGCGAGAGCCGGGTGGTGCTGGCCGGCGGCACCGAGTCGATGAGCCAGGCGCCACACGTCATGCGCGGCGCGCGCTGGGGCTACCGGCTGGGGCCGACGCCGCCGCTCGAAGACTCGCTCTGGGAAGCACTCCGCGACACCGAGTGTGATCGCTCGATGGCGGAGACCGCCGAGGCGCTGGCGGAGAAGTACGGGATCAGCCGCGCGGATGTGGACGCCTACGCCTACCGGAGCCAGCAAGCGGCCGATGCCGCGTGGCGGGCCGGCGCCTTCGCCAATGAAGTGGTGCCGGTCTCCATCAAGGACCGGAAGACCAAGGTGGAGAGCCCCTGGGCCCAGGACGAGCACCGCCGCCCCGAGACGACGCGCGAAGGGCTGGCGAAGCTGCCGCCCTACTTCCGGAAGGATGGCGTGGTGACGGCGGGGAACGCCTCGGGGATCGTGGACGGCGCCGCCGCGGTGGTGGTCGCGCACGAAGAGGTGGCCAAGGAGAAGAAGCTCAGGCCGCTTGGCCGGCTCGTGTCCTGGGGGATCGCCGGCGTCGATCCAGGGATCATGGGAATCGGCCCCGCACCGGCCTCGCGGATGGCGCTGGAGCGTGCGGGAATGAAGCTGGAGCAGATGGATCTGGTCGAGGTGAACGAAGCCTTCGCGGCACAGTACCTGGCGGTGGAGAAGGAGTTGGGGCTCGACCGCTCCCGCACCAACGTCGAAGGGGGCGCCGTCGCCCTGGGCCATCCGCTCGGCGCGACCGGCACCCGCATCACCCTGCACCTGCTGCACGCGCTCCGCCGGACCGGGAAGCGGTTCGGCCTCGGCAGCGCCTGCATCGGCGGCGGCCAAGGTGCCGCCGTCATCGTCGAAGCTTTCCCCCGTCAGGAGTCCTGATGCTCGCCCTGCTCCCTGTCGCCCTCGTCATCGGCATCCTCTACGTCTTCGGCAGCCTCCGCGTCCTGAACGAATACGAGCGGGGTGTCGTCTTCACCCTCGGCCGCTTCACCGGCGTGAAGGGCCCCGGACTCTGCGTGGTGCCCCCGCTCTTCGCGACGATGCGGAAGATCTCGCTGCGCACGATGGCGCTCGACATCCCGCCGCAGGATGTCATTACCCGCGACAACGTCTCGATCAAGGTCAACGCGGTGATGTACGTGACCGTGAGCGACCCGGAGAAGGCGATCATCAGCATCGAGAACTACCTCTACGCTACCAGCCAGCTGGCGCAGACCACACTCCGCTCGGTGCTGGGCGAGGTGGAGCTTGACGAGCTCCTCTCCGACCGCGAAAAGATCAACGGCATCCTGAAGAACATCATCGACACCCGCACCGAGGCCTGGGGGATCGCCGTCTCCGCGGTCGAGGTGAAGGACGTCGACCTCCCGCCCGAGATGAAGCGGGCGATGGCGCGCCAAGCCGAGGCGGAGCGGGAGCGGCGGGCCAAGGTGATCGCGGCGCAGGGGGAACTCCAGGCGAGCCAGACCCTGGCCGAAGCGGCGCATACGATGGCGCAGGAACCGCTGACGATGCAGCTGCGCTACCTCCAGACCGTCACCGAGATCGCGAGCGAAAACAACTCCACGACGATCTTCCCCCTCCCGATGGAGCTGCTCCGCCCCTTCATGACTCCGCCCGCGGCGGCTAACTGGCCGGTCGCGGCGAATGCGCCCGCGGCGCTCGCTCCTCCGGCCGCCGTCCCCGACCTGACGCTTCCGAAGGTCGAGTTCGCCAAGGCACCGAAGCAGCCCTGACCGTGGCCGACCAGCCGAACCCCCCTTTCGACCGGGCCCAGCTCGAGCGGATCATCCGCCGAGCGGCGGAGCTCCAGACCGGCGAGCACGAGATCGGCGAGGAGCTCTCGCGCGACGATGTGCTCAAGCTCGGCCGCGATGTCGGGATTCCCACCCGCTATCTGGAACAGGCGATGGTGGAGGAGCGGGTCCGTGTCCCCACGGCCGCCCTCGAAGGATTCTGGAACGAGTTGGCCGGCCCCGCGACCACTCAGGCGATGCGGGTGATCCGCGGCGACCCCGCCAAGGTGCAGCGCGCCCTTACCGGGTGGATGGACGAGCACGAGCTGCTGTCGGTCGCGCGGGAACAACCGGGGCGGCTGCTGTGGGAACCGGTCGGCGGGTTCCAGGCGGCGGTGCGACGGTCGGTGGCGGCGGTGGGGGGAACGGCGCGGCCCTTCATGCTGGCGCGGACCAAGCGGGTGACGGCGGAGATCACCGCACTCGAAGCGGGATACTGCCACGTGACGCTGGTGGCCGACACGCGGAAGGCACGCAGCGGCTTCATCGGCGGTGCCGCGGTCCTCGCCGGCTTCGGCCTCCTGGCCTCGGTGGTGCTCGGCGTCCTCCACGCCTGGTTCCCGATCGCGATGATTCCGCTCCCGCTCGGCCTCGCCGCCGGCTACGCCGCCCTTCGGCAGTATGTTCCGGTCCCGGCGCGGGCCAACCTGGGACTCGAACGGGCGCTCGATGCGCTGGAGCAGGCCGACGATCATCCCCCCGCCGCGTTGCCGCCAGGACGCCCCGGACTTCTCGACACGATGCTGGGTGAGGTGAGGAAGGCGCTGAAGTAGTCGTGGGTCGCCTGTCCTGAGCGCAGCGAAGGATGGGTCGCGTGGGTCGTGGGTCGTGGGTCGTGGGTCGTGGGTCGTGGGTCGTGGGTCGTGGGTCGTTCCGAAGGTGTGCACAAGGAGTCCCACGCGCCACCGGTGTCATCCCGAGGAGCGCAGCGACGA
>JBIOIC010000125.1:0-6592 GCA_044449625.1 Gemmatimonadales bacterium
CAACATCGTCACCGTGCACACCGCCGGCGAGACCGGCGGCCTCTTTTATTTCGTGATGGACTGGGTGCCGGGCGAAAGTTTGCGCCAGCGCCTGACCCGCGATGGAAAGCTCCCCACCGACGAAGTCGCCCGCATCGTCACTGACGTGGCCGATGCGCTGGCCGCGGCCGGGCGCCAGGGGGTGGTCCACCGGGATGTGAAGCCGGAGAACGTGCTGCTCGATCGCGAGACCGGCCGAGCGATGCTGACCGACTTCGGGATCGCCCGGGTGATGGCCGCGGACGGAGCGAGTGTCATCACCGGTCAGGGAATGGCCGTGGGAACGCCGACCTATATGAGTCCCGAGCAGGCCGCCGGCGAATCGGTCGATCATCGCAGCGACCTGTACGCGCTCGGCGTGGTGGCCTACGAGATGCTGGCCGGCCATCCGCCGTTTCGCGGCGTGAGCAACACGGCGCTGGTCTCCATGCAGATCGCCGAGGCCCCGGTCCCGATCCAGAGAGTGCGCCCGGATACTCCTCCGGCACTCGCGGCCGCGGTGATGCGTTCGCTGGCCAAGGCGCCGGACAAGCGCTTTCCCGATGGGACGGCGTTCGGCCGGGCGGTGGCGGGAGAGGGCGCGGCCGCTCCGGCGGTGCGGCGGCGCTGGCCGGTGTGGGCGGCCGGTATCGCCGTGGTGGCCATCGGCGTCGGTGCCCCTCTGGCGCTCCGGAGGAGCGGACCGCCGTCGGGGGTCGACCCGCGGCACTCCATTCTGGTCCTCCCGTTCGACAACCTGCGCCGCGACTCGACGCTGGACTGGCTCCGGCAGGGAAGCGTCAGCATGCTCGGGCTCGATCTGGCCCAGTGGAGCGATCTGACCGTCGTCGACCAGGCGCGGGTGCACGACCTCTTCGCCAAGCGGGGCCTGGAACCGGGAGATCCGGTGGGGCTTGATGTCGCGCGCGCGCTGGCGCGGGAAGCGGGGGTCTGGACCCTGGTGGTGGGAGACTACGAGCACACCGGTGACTCCGTGCATGTCACCGCGCGGATGCTGGACGTGGCATCGGGGAAGCGGGTGGATCTGGCGCAGGCCGCGGTCGCGGTCGACAGCGACGTACGGCCCGCATTCGACGAGCTCGCCGCCCGGTTGCTGAACGTCTCCGGTGCGCCAGGCGGCCTGAGGCCCGGACTCGCCGGGGCGACGACGACTTCGCTCGAGGCGTATCGCCTCTACCTCTCGGGCATCGACCGGCTGAACCACTGGGATCTCGATTCGGCCGACGCCGAGCTGCACCAAGCCATCGCCCGCGACAGCACCTTTGGCCTCGCCTTTTACAAGCTCGCGCTCACTCGCGGGTGGATCGGCGGCGGGAGCGATCCCGAAGGCCTGCGCGCGATCGCGTATGCCAGCCGGTATTCCGCCAACCTCCCCGCCCGCCAGCAGGCGCTGATCAGCGCGTATCAGAGTTTTGTCGATGGCGATCTTCCGCGCGCCCGGATGCTCTATACCAAACTGCTGGGGCAAGACAGCACCGACACCGATGCCTGGTACGCCCTGGGTGACGCCTGGTTCCATGACGTCGATTCAACCGCCCCCGGCCGTGCGCGCAAGATGACCAACTCGCTGCGGGCGTTCCGCCACGCGCTCACTCTCGACCCCGCCTACGCCCTGGTCTACGAGCACGTGGCGATGATGTACACCGATGCCGCGCGCGACCGGCCCTTCTTTGCCCTCGTGACCCCCGACTCCTTTGCCCCGGGACAGCCGCTCGACAGCGCCCTGCGGACACAGGCGGTACAGCGGGCCCGTCGCGCGGGGCTCCAGCTCTCCCGCGACTGGGTGGCGGCTCAGCCCGGGACTGAACGGGCGCATCGGGCGCTCATCGACGCCTACGCCGCGGCCCACGACGTCCTCGGCGCCGTTCAGGAAATCGATCACCTCCGCGCCGCGCCGAACGACCTCGATCCGGTCACCGCGGGGCTGCTCGAGGGCCGGGCCCGTTTCGCCGCGGGAGATGTCGGTGGCGCACTCGCGGCGCTCCATCCCGCGTACGATTCGCTGGCCGGCGATCCGGCGCGTCTCCGCGCGCTCTCTCCCTCCGATTATCAGCTGCTCATCGGCACGCTGAATCCGTTGCTGCTCTCGGGTGATCTCGGCGGTGCGAGTCAGGTGCTGCGGCTCTCCCGTCCGACTCGGCTGCGGCTTCTCGAGCCGATGACCCAGACCGACCCGACGGTGGACTGGCGCTACTTCGAGCAGGTGCAGACGGGCCAGTACTACGGGCCCGGCGGCGCGCCGACAGAACTCACCAAGACATGGAAGACCGTTTCCGAAGCGGCGCGCAACGCCAAGCCGCAGGCCCGGCCGGCCATCGCGCGGGCGGGGGCGGCCGCGGCGCTCGGGTTGCTGCTGGCTCCTCCGGGAGACACTATCGCCGTCACCGAGCTCCGCGCGCTCTCCGGCGACGAGTTGCCAGGCGACGTCCTGGCACTCCTGGCGCTCGCGCGCGGCGACAGCGCCGCCGCCCGCCGCAGTCTGGCCGAACCCCCTCCCGGACCGGACAAGGTGTATCGCTGGGGACTGGGGGGATGGGTCGGTTCGCCGCGCATCCTCTCCGCCTATGCCCACTACCTCCTGGGCGACTATCAACAGACGCTGGGATTGCTGGACGGATATGATCCCACACTGCCCGCGCCGAATCAGCTCGATCCGCGCTGGGCCGCGGTCGGGTGGGCTCGGGTGGTGCGCGGCCTGGCTGATGAACATCTGGGGCGCAAGCAGGATGCCGAGCGCGAGTACCGCGCGGCGTTGGCGCAATGGAAGGATGCCGACGCGAAAGTGGTTCCGTTCATCCTGCAGGCACGGGCCGGTCTCGGGCGGGTGACAGGAGCGGGGTGAGAGGTACGAGGCACGAGGAATGAGGTACGAGGTAAAAGCTGGGGAAGGACTGCCTTTCACCCCTCTCCCTCACCACTCGCACCCCGTGCCTCGCACCCATTACCTTGTACTCACGGGCCGAGTGCGATGGTCGCGGCGGGGGCAACTCCGTCGAGGAAAGTCCGAGCTCCACAGGGCAGATCGCCAGGTAACGCCTGGGCGCCGAGAGGCGACGGACAGGGCAACAGAGAATAGACCGCCGATGGCCCGCGAGGGCACAGGCAAGGGTGAAACGGTGGGGTAAGAGCCCACCGCGCTCCTGGTAACAGGGGTGGCACGGTAACCCCCGGTCGGAGCAAGGCCAAATAAGCGGCGAGGTGCGGCCCGCACCGACAACACCGGCAACGGTGAGCCGCGGGTAGGCTGCTCGAGGCGGCGGGCGACTGCCGTCCCAGACAGATGACCATCTCCCGGGCCGCAAGGCAAGGGAAACAGAACTCGGCTTACGGCTTGGCCCGTGGTCCCCGCTCCCGGAAACGAGGGTGGGGATCTCCATTTTGGGGAGGGGGGGAGTCGTTGGTCGTTAGTCGTTGACCTCTAGACCTTTAGCATGGTGCCCGTGCCAATAACCATCGACCAGTGTCCAACGACCTCCCGCCAACTTGCCCCCTCCCGGCGGGTCCCGTAGACTCCCTGCCAGTGTCGAGCAATCGTCGCGTCACCCAGCCCTCCGCGGATAGCCAGGCGGAGCTCCCTCCCTCGACCGACCACCTGTATCCCGCGACCTGGGAACGGGTCGCGGAGCTCCGGGTGTTCCGGACGCCGCAGGCGGCGTGGGAACGGCTCATCGCCTGGCGGGGGGATATGCGCAAGCGCGGCTGGCGGTTGCTTCGGGTCACGAGTGATGCCGACGAACTCGTGGCCGTGTTCGGGAAGACCAAACCCGAGCTGACCGGCCGGAGCGACTGATCGCCCGCGCCCACCTCCCGTCAGGCCACCCCGGAGTCTCCATGCAGGCACGTCCGATCGTCCTCGCCGCGCTCACCATCGGCGCCTTCGCGGCATTTACCGCCGCCGCGACCATGACGACGAAGTACCGCATCGACATCACCCGCGAGGCCAAGGTCGATCTGTCCGCCGTGGGACAGCCGGAGCAGGACCAGAAGACCACCACCGTGGCATTCCTCACGGTGGCGCTGACCGACACCGCCGGCGGCCGCAGCGTGCTCGCCAAGGTCGATTCACTCCGCCCCGACTCGGCCCTCGGCGTGCCGCAGCAGACCATCGACAGCGCCCGCGGCGCTTCCGCGTCCGCATTCCTCTCGGCCGCGGGCCGGGTGTCGAGCATCAAGCCGCTCAACGACAACGCAATCGCGGCCGGCGTCTTCCCCCTCTTGAATACCCTCTTTCCCCGGATCAAGGGAGGCGCCAAGGTCGGTGACGCCTGGACCGACACACTGGATTACACCAGTCCGACGGGACAGGCCGGCAGCGTCAATGTCCGGATGGTGGCCAATTGGGTGATGATGCCCGACGAGATGCGCGATGGCCAGAAGGCGCGCAAGGTGCAGGCCGCCTACAGCCTGGCCCAGAGTGGTCAGCTTTCCGGTCCGGCTGGCGAAATGAATCTGGCGGGGACCGGTACTGGCTCGGCGATCTACTGGCTGAACGCGGACGGGCGGCTGTCCGGAGCGCAGTTCTCCGAGACCGGGGCCTCCACCATCAGTTCAGCACAGCTCCCGGCCCCCATCCCGGTCAAGTCGACGTCCAGTGTCACGGTGACGGCGCTCAAGTGAGGCCGATCAGCGGAACGCTGCTGCTCTTCCTCGCCGGCTGCGGCGGCAACAGTACCGCCGGTGGGCCCTCTCCCAAAGGCCGCGCCACCACGCCGATCGTTCTCACCACGCCGGTCAGCTACCACCCGCTCACGCCGGCGCGTTACCTGTTCTATCGACGCGACAGTGTGATCATGATCCTTCCCAACGGCTCCGAGGTGAGCCAGGTGGTGGGAAGGACCTTCCTCTTCACCCTCTCGGTGACTCCGGCGGTCCCCGGCACGTCCGGTCCGGCCCGTATCAACGTGGTCGTGGATTCCGTCTCCCTTGATCCCGATGCCCCGGCCACGACCCGGTCGCTTTACGATGGTCTGGTCGGAACCCGCTGGACCGGAAATCTCGCGCCCACAGGACAGGTCTCCGGTTTTGCCGCCGACCGTCATTCGTCGGGCGCCGATCTGGCCGCCGTCGATCTGGCGCGGCTGTTGCCGACCCTGCCGTCCGGCGGTGCCAAGTCCGGGGCGAGTTGGAGTGATACCGTCGATGCCCAGTTCCCGATCCAGAACCTGCAGGTGACTGAGCGCTTCACCGCAAACGCCAGCGCCAGTCCGGCGCCGGCGGACACCGTGGGACTCCAGATCGAGACGAGCGGGATACTCGCTCGCAGCGGCGAGAATAGTCAGTTGGCCCTCGGCGGCGGCGGAACCCGCTCCGTCGCATTCACGATCGGCGCCGACGGGCGGCTGCTGTCGGAGGCCGGTGCCGACTCGGTCGTAATGAAGGTGACGGTCAAGGCGGTGGGACAGTCGGTGACGCTGCGCCAACTCGGTCGCTTCACGGTCACGTTGAAGCCGTAGCGCGATGACCCCGGGTGTCGGTACGGGCCTCTTTCGGGGGGCGGTCGGACTTGCGGGGGCTTTCGTTCTCTGGCTCTTCGCGGTCTGGCCGCCGCCCGTCTGGTATCGGACCCATTGGCCGGCGGAGACGGCGTTTCAGGAGATGAGACGGAGGGACGCAGGGGCGCAGCGGCGCAGGGACGGTCAGGGAGGTTTGCACCAGAGTCCCGACCCTCTGCGTCCCTCCGCCCGTCTCTACCATCCCGTTCCCCTCGACTCGATCTCCCCTTTCATGGCTGACGCCGCGATGGCGGGGGAGGACCAGCGATTTCCCGAGCACGCCGGGATCGACTGGATCAACCTCCGCAAGGCGCTGGGTTATCCCCGCGATGATTTTCGTTGGGGCTCCCCGCGAGACCGGCGGGATCTCTCGCGGGTACTGGCGCACATCTGGAGCCGACGGGATCGCCTCCGGGGTGCAAGCACCATCACTCAGCAATTGGCCAAGAATCTCTATCTCTCGCCCTCCCGGAATCCGCTTCGCAAGGTCAAAGAGGCGGTGACCGCCTGGCGACTGGAAGGGGCGCTTTCCAAAGACCGGATCATGGAGCTCTACCTGAATACCGTGGAGCTCGGGCCTCAAGTCTGGGGAGTGGACGCCGCGAGCCGGCTCTATTTTGGCCACGCGGCGCAGCGGCTCACCCTGGCCGAAGCCGCGGAGCTCGCCGGCTCTCTGCCATTCCCGCTGCGATCAAACCCGGGCTATCGCCCGGGGCGGATGTTCTCCCGCCAGCAGCTCATCCTCCGGCATCTGCGAGGGGAGCCGGTGGAGCTCCCGCCCGATGAAGAGACCGCCGACACAACGGACACCATCATCGCCGCACCGATCCTCGATTCCACGGTGATGGCTCCAGCGGAGTCTTTGCAACTACTACTACCAGAGAAGCGACCGAATGAATCGATCCACTAGGCTAATCACTTGCAAAAACAGAGACGCTCCGGGGATGTTTCTCGGAGCGTCTCTGTTTTTGTGATCCGAGGAATGCCCCCCGCCGATTCACTGCCGGCAGGGCTGCTTCGGATCCTGGATCGGCCCGTCGACCTTGAGGCGTTCCGGACGA
>JBIOIC010000126.1:0-6547 GCA_044449625.1 Gemmatimonadales bacterium
GGCGGCGGCAACGGAGTGACCGTCCGGTTCGTCGCGGAGATCGAGCCCCGGCAGAAGCCCGAGCGCCTGATCCCACGCCTCGGCGTCACGCGAGGCATCCCGCGCGGTCCGGCGCAGGTGGCGGTCCACCTGGGGCAGCCGCTCCCGCAGGAGCGGCAGCACCTCGTGCCGAAGCCAGGAGCGGAGATGCCGACGATCCGCGTTGGCCGGATCATCCCAGGGCACGAGTCCCCGCTCCGCCGCGTACGCCGCGAGCGCGCGCCGTGAGACGCCGAGCAATGGGCGCACAAGGAGACCGCGCCGCCGCGCCATCCCGCGGAGCCCGATGACGCCGGTCCCCTTGAGCGAGCGGAGCAGGATCGTCTCCGCCTGATCGTCGGCGTGATGCGCGAGGAAGATGCTCCGCGCCCCCTCCGCCCCCGCGACCTGTCGCAACCAGCGAAAGCGCTCGGTGCGGGCCAGAGTCTCGCTCACCCGCGGAAACCGCGCCGCCAGGTTCAAGCGACCGATCAGGCATCGCACGCCGAGTCCCCGTGCGACCTCACTGACGCGCTCTGCCACCGAGCCACTGTCGGGATGGATTCCGTGGTCCACATGCGCGACCACGAGTTCGAGGCCGTGATCCTGTTGCGTGACGACCAGGAGATCGAGCAGCGCCAAGGAGTCAGCGCCGCCCGAGACCGCTACCAGAGCCCGCCCCGGCGGAAGCCGGAGCGAGGCAAGTACGATGCGCAGATGAGCGGGAAGGTCCACGGGGGAAAGATAAGGCGCGGCAAGGAAACGGGTGACGGGTGACGGGTGACGGGTGACGGGTGACGGGTGACGGGTGACGGGTGACCGAAGGTGGGCGACAGAGCCTTGAGCGCAAGAGGAACCTTCCCGAGCGGAGCGAGGGACCTAGCGAGTCAAGGTCGGGAAATGGCCACGAGCCCCCGGATCGACAGAGCAGGTCCCTTGCCGCACTCGGGACGGTTTGGTGTATAAAGATGCCAGACGAGCCCTCGACACAACACGCGTTACGCAGTACGCGTCACCTTACCTCACCGGCAGATGCCCCTCGAACAATCCCAGGATCCGCCGGTATTCGTCGGTCCAGCTGTCGGGGCGGACAAAGCCGTGGTCCTCCACCGGATAGGGAGCGAGCTCCCACCCCGTCTTGTGGAGCTCGATCAGCCGTTCGGTGAGCCGCACGATGTCCTGGAACTCGACGTTGGTGTCGATCATCCCGTGCGCCATCAGGAGCGGGCGATTAAGACCGGCCGCGAAGTAGATCGGCGAGGACTGCCGGTAGGCGATCGAGTCTCCCTGCGGGGTGTTGAGGATCTGGGCGGTGTAGCCGTGGTTGTAGTGGGCCCAGTCGGTGACCGATCGGAGCGCGGCGCCGGCACCGAAGTACTGCCCCTCGGTGAAGAGCGCCATCAGCGTCATAAAGCCGCCGTAGCTCCCGCCATAGATCCCGATCCGCTCCGGCGCTATTCCGAACTGCGCCGTGAGGTAGCGGCTGCCGTCCACCTCGTCCTGCAAGTCGCGTCCCCCCATATGCCGATAGATGGCGGTGCGCCAGTCGCGGCCATAGCCGGCGGAGCCGCGGTAGTCCATATCGAGGACGACATAGCCCTTGGCTGCGAGCAGATGATGGAACTGGTATTCGCGCGAGTAGTACGACCAGGCCCGCTGGACGTTCTGGAGATACCCCGCACCGTGAACGAAGATGACCGCGGCGCCGTTCGGCTTGGCGCCGAGCTCCTGCGGCCGGTAGATGTGGGCCGGAACGTCGACGCCATCGGACGCCTTGATGGTGATGATGGCGGGATCGATCCACGGCCCCTTCTGCCACTCCGCCGTCGGAGAGGTGGTCAGCTGTGCCGGGATCGCCCCCGCTC
This sequence comes from Gemmatimonadales bacterium, assembly GCA_044449625.1. GTDB lineage: Bacteria > Gemmatimonadota > Gemmatimonadetes > Gemmatimonadales > GWC2-71-9 > CAMLHU01. The sequence goes on from JBIOIC010000126.1 coordinate 1,884, forward strand.
GGCTCGATCCGGCGAAGAGCTCCGGCGGCCGGTTGGCCAGCGAGAAGACGTCGGCGACCATCTTCCCATCCTCGGATAACCTCGCGTCGTGCCACCCCATCCGCGTGGTCACCTCCTCGCGTGCCCCGCCGTTGACCGGCATCCGCCAGAGATGCTGCTCGTAGGGCGAGCCCTCGCTCGTATGCAGGAGGAAGCTCTTCCCGTCGGGCGTCACCTCCGCCGCGCGCACCTCCCACTTGCCGCTGGTGAGTTGGCGCTTGTCGCTCCCGTCCGCCGCAACGGAATAGAGGTGCGCCCATCCATCCGCCTCGGAGACGAACCAGGCCCGCTTTCCGCCGTCCACCCATCCGCCGCAGCCGAAGCAGGGGCCGTCAACCCAGGCGCTGTCGCGCAGCGAATCGAGCGCCTGGAGCCGAGGGCCGGCCGTCTCGGCCGACCGGGCGGGGACGCCCGGCCCTCGACCCTCGCCCGCGTCCACCCGCCAGATGATCCGCCGCTTGAAATCCCTGGTGACGGCAAAGAGGAGCGCTGAGGTCCCGGCATCGTTCCAGCCCAGCGAATTGGCATAGACCGGGAGCGCGGTCGAGTCGCCGGGGACGAGGGAGAGCCAGCGCACCTTCCCCGTCACCAGATCCACCAGCCCGACGCGTCCGCTCTCCTGTGCGTCGCCCACATTCTCCCGGCCGCTGATATCGCTGACATATCCCGATGTCGTCACCCAATCGGGAACGATGGTCGGCTTCTGGCCCTTGGCGGGAATGCGGGTGAAGAGGAGTGCGGTGCGCCCCGACGGCGATGCCGCGATCGAGCCGACGCTCTCCTCCCCCGCCAGATAGATCGGCGCGGCCCGCAGCGAATCGCGCCCCTTCTCCGCCGCCTTGCGGACGCTGTCGGCGTAGAGCCGGTCGCGCACCGACTGGAAGAGCGCCTTCTGATCCCGCTCCAGGAAGCCGCGCTGACCGGTGTCGGGCTTCTCCTCCTTGGGCGGCGTCCCCTTCCGGATGTCGGTCAGCTGGGTGACGAGCCCGGTGCCGAGGTCGATCGAGAAGAGATTGTCCTCGCGGGTATAGAGAACCTCCCGCCCGTCGACCGAGTACTGCGGATCCTCCTCGGCGCTGCGGGTGTCGGTCAGGCGGCGAATCGCGGAGCTCTTGAGATCGACGACAAAGAGATCCCCCCGCGCGGCGACGGCGCGCGAGCGTTTGTCAGGCGAGAGACTCCCCTCCGCCAGGAGCGGGGCGACCGAATCGGCCGCGACGTCGCTCACCCGCTCCGGAACGGCACCCGCCTCGGGACGAACCCGGTACAGATGCGGCCGCTCGCGCCACGGCGTCCCCGGTTCGTTCCACCGGAAGTAGATCCACTTCGCGTCGGGGGTCCACCGGATCGACGTTGGCGTCCGTCCTGTGTTCTCGTCCCCTCGCATGATGTAGGGGATGTTGAGCCAGGGGGAGACGGAGTCCTGCGGCGCACTCTGGGCGGCGAGCGGCGCGGCGAGGAGAAAGAGCGCAAAGGGTGCGAGGCGCATGGGGAGTTGGGAGAGAAGAAGGGGATGAGTGGTAAGTGGCTCGTGCGGCGTGCTGCGTGCTGCGTGCTGCGTGCTGCGTGCTGCGTGCTGCGTGCTGCGTGCTGCGAAGCTCGGCAAGCAGCGCTTGGAGCGCAAGAGGAACCTTCCCGAGCGAAGCGAGGGACCTAGCCAGTCAAGATTGGGAGATGGCCACGAGCCCCCGGATCGGCTAAGCAGGTCCCTCGCTGCACTCGGGACGGTTCCGTTCTGAAGCGCGCGAAGAACCTTCCCGAGCGAAGCGAGGGACCTAGCCAGTCAAGGTCGGGAAATGGCCACCAGCCACCGGGTCGGCGGAGTAGGTCCCTCGCTGTACTCGGGACGGTTCCGTGCAGGAAGGGGCCAAGAGAGCCACCAACGCAGCACGCGTACGCGTCACCTGTCACGCATTCACGGCGCCAACCGTTCCACCACCCACTGCCCCGCATCGCGACGATACTGCAGCCGATCGTGCAAGCGGTTCTCACGACCCTGCCAGAACTCGATCACCTCGGGCGCAACGCGGAAACCGCCCCAATGCGGCGGGAGCGGCGGGTCTTCACCGTACTTCTGCCGCGCCATCTCGAGGGCGGTCTCCAGCGCCCCGCGCCGTTCGAGTACCGCGCTCTGGTGCGAGGCCCAGGCACCGAGCCGGCTCTCAACCGGGCGGGAGCGGAAGTATGCCGCGGTCTCGGCATCGGTCACCCGGCTCACCGCGCCGGTGATCCGCACCTGCCGTTCCATCTCGGCCCACCAGAAGAGGAGCGAGGCCCGCGGGTTGATGGCGAGCTCACTTCCCTTCCGGCTCCGCCGGTCGGTGTAGAAGACAAAGCCGCGCGCATCGACCCCTTTCAAGAGCACCATCCGTACCGACGGCGTCCCGCTCTCATCAGCCGTGCCGAGCGCCATCGCGTTCGGTTCGATGGCCTTGGAGGCGCGCGCCTCGGCAAACCAGCGCTCGAAGGCGGCGACTGGATCGGGGCCCAGCTCCTCGGCCTCGAGGCGGGCGCGCTTGTAGTCGCGGCGGAGATCGGCGAGGGGGTCCATCAATGCACCGGTCCCGCGGAGGCGGTCGCGGTGAGGGCGAAGCGCGGGATCTCAGCGTCGAAATGGCTGCCATCGGGCCGGGTGAAGTGGTACTGGCCTTCCATATAACCGCTCGGTGACTTGAGGACGCAGAGGCTGTTGTACTCGTGGACCCCGCCGGCGGGAATGAGGGGCTGCTCGCCGATCACGCCGTCACCGATCACCTCGGTGTCCTCGCCGGTCGAGTCGTGGATCAGCCAGCGGCGGGAGAGGAGCCGGCCCGCCACCGAGCCCACATTCTCGATCCGGACGAAGTAGGTGAAGACGAACCGGCGCGCCCCCGGCTCCGATTGTTCCGGCAGGTAGGCGGGGCGGACGGTGATCCGGATGCCGTCGGTCTCGCGGTAGAAGAACAGAGGAGTGGGCATTGGCGCGGGGCTGGGGGCGGCCGGCTCGGGACGGTCCTCCAAACCTAGCGACCTTCGCGGACCGGGGCACTGTCCCGTCGGTGAGTCACCCCGAGCCCTGCTCCCCGATCGGCGGCAGCCTACCGACGCCGGCCGGGGAGCGGGCGAACGTGGAGCGGGTCCCGGATGCTCTGCAGTTCCCGATAGTAGTAGAGCGCGGTCGGCCGCCCGGTGCCGAAGCGGAGCCCGCTCAGGAACTCCATCTCCTCGGGGGTGGCCGAGCTGCTGAGGGCGGGGTCCCCCTCGAACTCGACGAAGCCGGGCTCTTGGGTCTCCGGGTCAGCAGCGGGACGCTCCATGAACTGGAACCTGGTGGCAAAACCGGGGCTCACCTTCGGATTCAGCACGATCTCGAGCTCGAAGGAGGCCAGGTCGATGTCCCACGACTTGACCAACGGCTCCAGGAAGACGACGCAGTTCTCGTGGGAGAGCGCCATGATGTCCGTGTCGAGGAAGTCGAGCGCCACCACCCGCATCTCCTGATAGCTCCGGCCCGCGAGCTTCGCCACGGTACGGAGCCACGGCTCGTTCTCCAGCTGCTTCTTGGCAATCCGCTTGACCAGATCCAGGATCGTCTTCGTCACCAGGCGCTCGAGCTCGCCGAAAGGCTGCTTCTCGAAAATGGCGCGGACCGCCCGCTCGGTACCCCGGTGACACTTGCGGAGCAGCAGCTCGCGCACCTCACCGAAGAGGGGAACGGCCTCTTCGCCCAATTCGCGCTTGAGCTGCTCCTTCCGCTGGTGCGTGGCGAGCCGGGCCAGCTCCCCGCGGGGGAGCTTGAGCAGCTTGTCCATCTTGTCGTAGATGTCGGTGCGATTGGGCGCGGGGGGCACCCGCCGCCGGGTCAGCAACTGTGAGATATATGATTCCGTGACCTGAGCCGCGCGCGCCAATTCGCGCTGCTCCAGCCCCAGTTCATCCAATCGCTGCCTGATCGCGAGCGAAACGTCCACGGCCAGCATCCTCCGAGTGAGTTAACGGCCTAACGTTAATCAGTGGGCGCCCACGGCGCAACAATTGTACTGTACTTGACAAGTATAGTACATCGTGGTAGTGTTATCACGCTTGCACAGGACGAGTTAATCAGCACCCTGCGCCGGCGTCAGGAGTCAGGACCATGCAGGGTGATCCTCTCGAGGGGTCATCGCCCAAGGGTTGGACCTCACGGGCACTCCGGTCTCGAATCGCTGTCGGCCCCTCGACACCCGATCACTCTCATTGGGAGCACCTCAGATGAAAAGCCTCATGTTCCTGCTCGCCGGCGTCGCACTGCTCGGCTCCGCCTGTTCCGGCGACTCCTCCACCGGCCTCAACGGCCAGGGCCCCGCAGCGGTCAATCTCGGTGCGGCGGGCAACTACGTCATCCTGGCCAAGACCGGGATCTCGACCACGGGCGTCAGCTCGTACGTGGGGGACATCGGCCTGAGCCCGGCCGCCGCCTCCTTCATCACCGGCTTCGGGCTCACGACCGACGGCAGCAACACCTTCTCCACGTCGGCCTTGGTGACCGGAAAGGTCTGGGCGGCGGACTACACTGCCCCGACCCCGACCAACCTGACGACCGCCGTGCTCGACATGCAGAACGCCTACACCGACGCCGCCGGACGTACCTCGCCGGACCACACCGA
>JBIOIC010000127.1:0-6522 GCA_044449625.1 Gemmatimonadales bacterium
ATCGCGGACCACGATGAAGGCGCTCATTGTCGAATGGATGTTGCAGTAGACCCGGATGATCCCCGGCTTCGCGAAGGTCGCACTCTTGCCGTCCCCCCGCTCGTAGAGCCCGAGATCGAACGGCCCCGCGTCGCTCAGCGAGAAGACGTTGTGGTCGAACCCGTCCCGATTGGGGAAGGTGACGGTCGAACCGACCGGCAGCACCGCCACATGGGGCGTGAACGTCTTGTTCTCGGCCGTGACCACGGCGTGGATCGCCCGCGGCAACGGCGCCGTGCCCCGGAGCGGCGTCAGCCAGACCACCGCCTGCCCGACGTCCGAGGCGACCTTGTTCCCCTTGTCGAGGAGGATCAGACGGCCGGTCACCGGGCCGGCGACGGGCGGACGGATCGGCCCCACGGCGAAGACGGTGCCGAAGGCCACCACGACTGCTAGATTGGCGTGTATCATCGTTCCAAGCTAACGCCCGCCGCCGGGCCGTCAACGCAAAGCACCACTCCCGATTCGGAGTCCCGATGCGCCGATCCCTCTGGCTCTTCGCCCCGGTCCTCTTCCTGTGCCGGACAAGCACCCTCGCGGGCCAGGACCCTCATGCGACGGTGCTCGGGCTGCATGGCACGGTCCTCCTCAACACCTACTATGATGACGCCAAGGTCTCGAGCGGCGATCTCCCCCTCTTCGTCCTTCCACCCGACCCCGCGGGCTCCCCGCCGGCCCATCAACTCGGTGCCACAGTGCGGCAGACCCGCCTGACCGCCACCGCCGATCGCGGTGACCTGGCCGGGGCCCAATTCCACGGGGAGGTCGATCTCGACTTCTACGGCGGCAGCCAGCCATCTGGATCTGGGCGACTCTCCCCCCTCCTCCGGCTCCGGCGCGCCTTCGGTGAACTCGACTGGGCCCGGAGCAGTCTGCTGATCGGCGAGGAGGCACCCCCGATCTCGCCGGTCAACCCGCGTTCCCTTGCCACCAGCGGCTTCCCCGGCTTCACCGCGACCGGCAATCTCTGGCTCTGGATCCCGCAGATCCGCTACGAGATGGACTTCAAAGGGGGCGACGGCCTCCGCCCCGGCATCGGCCTGGCCCTGCTGGCGCCGACCGCCGCCTCGACCGATACGACGATCAACCAGCAGCCGACCCTGGCCGAGCGGAGCGGCCGCCCCGCCGTCGAAGCGCGGGTGACCGCCCGCTGGGGCGGCGCCACCGGCGGCGAGATCGGCTTCGGCGGCCACTACGGCTGGCTCCAGACCCCGACCGGCGATACCCTCCTCGTGGTCAAGGCGCTCGCCTTCTCCGCCATCATCCCCCTCGGCCATCATCTCGAAGTCCGCGGTGAGGGGTACAGCGGCCAGGGGATGGCAGCACTCGGCGGCGGCGGCATTGGACAAGCATCCGGGATCGGTGGCGTGCCGCTCAAGAGCACCGGCGGGTGGGGGCAGCTCACATTGATGCCCTCGACCGCCTGGGAGATCGGTGTCGGCTACGGCCTCGACGATCCGGATGACAGCCAGCTCACCGGCGCCACCGCCAAACTCAAGAACAGCGCCGCCTCGGCCAATGTGACCTGGCACGGAGCGCCGCTGCTCGCCGGCATCGAGGTACGCCACCTGACGACGACCTACGCCAGCGGCGACCACGAAGCGTGGCACCTGAACCTTGCGCTGGGATGGGAGTTCTGAACATGGAGCGCAGAGCTTGGCTCTTTCTTCCCCTTCAACCCGAGGACCCCGTGGCTCCCGCTGAACCGCTGCTCATCTGGACCGATCCGCCGCGAGAACTGGTCGGATTCCTGGCGTCGTACCTCCCGCTGGGGGCGATCGGTTTCCAGTTCGCCGTACTCGTTCCCGCCGTCGGTCGCGGGGGGCCGGGTGCCACCGTTCTCCACGATGCATCCCATCGGGCCGCCCGGATCGGGGTGATCGGCGCACTGTGCGCCGCGCTCGCCCTCCTCATCTCCGTGCTCAATCGCGCGGGGCACACCGGACTCGGCTTTGAGGACACCGTGCTCCTGCTCCGCGGCCAGGTGATCCAGCGCCTCGGGCTCGTCGCCCTGATGGCACTCGGTTTCAGTCTGGCGCTGGCACGGGTGCGAGGAGGATGGGTCCTCGCGGCGATCGGTACCCTCTGGATCCAGCTCGGCAATCTCCCCGGAGTCTTCAGCGGGCGCTGGCCCGGGATCATCAACCCGCTCCATGTGCTCGGCGGCTCGCTCTGGATCGGCACGCTCTTCGTGCTGATGGTCGCCGGAGTCGGCGCGATCAATGCCGCGACGGCCGGCGAAGCCCACGAGCGCAACGCGGCGATCGGCCTCCTGGTCCGGAAATTCTCCGCCATCGCGCTGATCGGGGCCGGACTCCTCGGTGCGACCGGGATCGTCACAGCGTGGCGCCACCTGCACCGGTGGAGCTCCCTCTGGACCACACCGTATGGTTGGACCCTCGACGCGAAGCTCCTCGTCGTCCTCTGCATCATCAAGCTGGGCCATCACCACTGGAAAAGGGTCGGCCCCACCCTCGGCACCCCGGAGAGCATCACCGCCTTCCGACGGACCGCCTGGATCGAACTTCGACTGGCCGGCTTGGTCCTGCTGATCACGTCGGTGCTGGTGAGCCTGCCGACGCCAGGGAGATAGCTGACAGCTAGTGCTGATGGGGCTTCGCGAAGGCAGCAAACAACGAGCCCCCGTGGACATCCACGGAGGCTCGCTTGGCATCGGAACAGCTATTAGCTACCAGCTACTAGCAACCAGCTCACCTATCCAACGTCCAATGCATCTTGTACGGCGCGATCGGGTGGGCCACACCGAAGAGAAACTCCGGCTTCTGGCCGCTGTTGAGCGCGCTGCCGACCTGCACAAATGGGGTGATATCGTGGATCATCGACCGGTAGGCCAGTATCACCTGAGCCCACGGTTCCATCCGATCGGCGGTCGGATTGTGTCCGGTGATCAGGCCAGCTCCTCCGCTCAGGTAGACCCGGGAGCGGGGCCGGAAAGGCTCGAACTGGGCCAGCAGGGAAAAGGCCGGAGTGGCGCCCAGCTTCGGCAGCCAGTTGAGGTCACCCGAAATCGCCACGTAGGGAATGCCGAGACCGACCTGGGTATGCAGCCGGACGAAGGCGTAGCTGGTCGAATTATTCCCGGCATCCTTCGAGGCGAAGAGGCCGCCGTTGATGTCGATCGAAGGGGAGCAGATCCAGCACCCCTCCGGATCGGCTTGCGACCAGAAAGCGACACCGTGGCCCCACCAGGGATGATCGCTGCCCATGCTGTCGGCGCTCTGCGCGGCGGCCGGCAGGGTCACGAGGGTGAACAGGGCGGCAAGCAGGCTGAAGCAGCGTCGCAAGGAAATCATCATTATCTCCTGAATTGGCAATGAGTTACGTAGTTGGCCCGAGTTCAGAATGTCCCGCTGCCAATTTTACGCGCCTCGCGGCCGATCGGATTTCCTCGGCTCCACGATCTGATGGATCACCGGCTCGAGTCCCCGCCACACATTGTCCGCAACGATCCGCTCCCCCTTCACATTGGGATGGACGCCGTCATTCTGATTCAGGGTGTCGATCCCCGCGACCCCGTCGAGGAGGAAGGGGACCAGCACCACCCCTTCCTTCCGCGCGAGCGCGGGATAGAGCCCGTCGAAGCGTCTCCGGTAGTTCGTTCCGTAGTTGGGGAGGGACCGCATCTGCATCAGCGCCACGACCGGCGCGGGATGATGGACACGGGCCCGAGCGATGATGGCCTCGATATTGGCGGCGGTCGAATCGGGATCCTGGCCTCGGAGCCCGTCATTGGCCCCGGTCTCGACGACGAGGAGCGCCACCGGTCCATTGAGCACCCAGTCGATCCGCCGGAGCGCGCCGGCCGAGGTCTCTCCGCTCACGCCGGCATTGACCACCCGCAGGGGGATGCTGAGGGAATCGAGGCGCCGCTGGATGAGGGTGGGATAGGCGTCGGCGGGATCGAGTCCGAGTCCCGCGGTGAGACTGGTACCGAGGAAGACGATCGTGGGGCGAGCGTCCGGCGCAGCCTGTCCCCGGTCGACCGCCGGCGTCCTGGCCGAGGACGCACCGTCCACCCGGCATCCAGCGAAGGCCGAGGTGAGGGTCACAGCGGCAACAACGAGCTTAGCTTTCACTCGACCTTTTCTCCTTTCTCTCTTCTCCATTCTCCCTTCCTCCCGGCCCCCGATGCTCTCCTGCGACTCCCTCACCAAGATCTATCCCTCCGGCGGCCGCAACCTCACGGTCCTGAAGGATATCACTTTCACGGTGGACCCCGGCGCCTTCGTCGCGATCACCGGTCCCTCCGGCAGCGGCAAGAGCACCCTCCTCGGCTTGCTCGCCGGTCTCGACCGGCCGAGCACTGGGCGGGTGCTGCTCGATGGCCGGGATCTCTCCACACTGGATGAAGATGCCCGCGCCCGGCTTCGGGGGGCCAAGGTCGGCTTCGTCTTCCAGTCCTTCCAGTTGATCTCAACGCTCACCGCCCGGGAGAACGTGCAGGTCCCGATCGAACTCGCGGGGGGAACCGATGCCGCGCGGCGGGCGACTGAACTCCTCGCCCGAGTGGGACTGGCGGGGCGAGCCCACCACTATCCGGCGCAGCTTTCGGGTGGTGAACAGCAACGGGTCGCGCTGGCGCGGGCCTTCTCCAATCAGCCGGCGATCCTCTTCGCCGATGAACCCACCGGCAATCTCGACGCCGAGAACGGGAGCGCCATCATCGACCTGCTGGCCGGGTGGAATCGGGACTTCCACACCACGCTCGTCCTGGTGACCCACGATCCCGACTTGGCGGCGCGGGCCGGAAGGGTCATCCGCCTGGCCGACGGCAAGATGCTCCCCGACCGCGCCGCGTGACCAGTCTCCACTTCGCCCTCACGCACGCCTGGCGCGAGGGCCGCGCCGCGCCACGGCGTCTCGCCCTCCTCGCCGCGACGGTCGCCCTCGGTGTCGGTGCCCTCACCGCGATCAACGGCTTCACCGAAAATCTCCGCGACTCGATCCGGGAGCAGTCCCGCTCCCTCCTCGGCGCCGACCTGCGCGTCGGCGCGAATCACACGCTCCCGCCGGCGGTGGACTCCATCGTCCACACCCTCGCGGCGGGGGGCGCTGAGGCGCGGATCACCAGCTTCGGCGCGATGGCCTTCGCCCCGGCGGGAGAGACCACCCGGCTGGTCGACGTGCAGGGAGTCCAGGGCGCGTGGCCGTTCTACGGCGACGTGGTGACCGAGCCCGCTGGCGCCTGGAGCACGCTCGCGACCAGCCGCCACGCCCTGATCGATCCGGTGCTCCTCACCGCGCTCGGCGTCAAGATCGGTGACAGCATCGCCATCGGGTCGGCGCGCTTCGTGGTGGCGGGGACGATCACCAGTCTCCCCGGCGACATCGGCGTCCGGACCGAGCTCGCGCCGAGGGTCTATCTCCCCGCCGGCGACCTGCCGGCGACCGGGCTCCTCGGTTTCGGCGCCCGGGTGCGCTATGACGCGTATGTCCGCCTCCCCGCCGGTACCGATGTGCGCGCCGTGGCGGCGCAAATGCGGCCTGCGCTCAAGGCGCTCAATATCGGACTCCGCACCGCGTCGGACGACGAGGCCGATCTCAATGAATCACTCACGACACTGGCGCGCTATCTCGGCCTGGTCGCGCTCGCCTCCCTGTTGCTCGGCGGGATCGGTGTCGCGAGCGCGTCGCACGAACTGGTGGCCCGCCGGCTGGAGACGGTGGCGGTGCTCCGCTGCCTCGGCGCCTCGGGCGGGACCGTACTCATCGCCTATCTGCTCCAGGCGGGAGCGGTGGGCCTGGCCGGCGGAGCGGTCGGCGCGGCCGGAGGAACGTTGCTCCAGCTCGCCATCCCCCATCTGGTGCACGACTTCGTGCCGGTCCAGGTGCACGTCGTGCCGGCGCCGGCCTCGATCGTGCTCGGCGTTGCACTGGGATTCTGGGTGACCGTGGTCTTCGCGCTGGGACCGCTGCTCGCGGTGCGCCGGATCCCGCCCCTGGCGGCACTGCGCCGAGATTACGAACCGGCGGGGCCCACCCGGGATCCGTGGCGCTGGGCCGCCTGGGCGGTGACCGGTCTGAGCGTCGTCCTGCTCGCCGCCTTGCAGGTCCGGAGTCTGATGTCGGGGATCGCGTTCACCCTCGGGCTCGGCATCGCGGTGCTCGCGCTGGCTGGCGCCGCGCAGGGGCTCATCCGTCTCGCGCGCCGATGGGTCCCCGCCCGGCTGCCGTACCCCTGGCGTCAGGGGCTCGCCAATCTCCACCGTCCCGCCAACCAGACCGGCGCCGTCGTGCTGGCGCTCGGCTTCGGGGCCTTCCTCCTCGTCACCCTCTTCCTGGTCGAGCAGAGTCTCATCGCCCGTTTTGCGGTGGATGCCGGATCAGAACGCCCGAATCTCGTTTTCTTCGACATCCAGCCCGACCAGGCACCGGGCGTTGACGCCGTCATCCGGAGCACCGGCATCGCCACCGCGGGATCGACTCCGATCGTCCCGATGCGGATCCGGTCGGTGAAAGGGG
>JBIOIC010000128.1:0-6518 GCA_044449625.1 Gemmatimonadales bacterium
GCGATCTGATGCCCCGCCATCTGCAGGGTGCCGAGGGTGCCCATCATCAGACCGACGATGGCGAAGGCACCGTACTCCAGCTCCATCGTGACCGCGATGGGGAAGCCGAGCCGTACCATCCGGAGGAGCGGCGCGAGCGCGAGCGCATCCGCCCGCAGGGGGATCAGCGCGGGGCGAAGCACCGGCCATGCGACTACAAGCAATCCCGCGCCCAGGACCGTGCGGCCGATAGCGGTGGCATACCCCGATCCGATGACACCGAGCGCCGGAAAGCCCCAGTGTCCGTAGATGAGCGCGTAGTTGAGGCCCAGGTTGACCAGGTTGCCGACCACGACGACCCAGACGATCGGCGCCATCCGGTTCATCGCCTGGAGGGTCTGGCGCAGCACGATGAAGGCAAGGAAGGGGAAGAGCCCGGCTAGGGTCGCGCGGGTGTACTGCGCCGCCAGCGGCACGACCTCCGGCGGCTGGTGCAGCCAGCCGAGGATGGTTTCGCCGGGGAGGAGGACGAGGGTGCAGGGGATGGTCAGCACCAAGGCGAGGACGAGACCGCGCTGCACACCGCGTGCGATTCCCACGCGGTCCCCCGCCCCGACCGCCTGGGAGACGATCGGATCCATCACCATCAGGGTGCCCATGCCAAGGCAGATGGAGGCGAAGACGTAGATGTTGCCGAGCGCGACGGCGGCGAGCGCCTCCTTGGAGAGGTGCCCGACCATCACGGTATCGACCACGCCCATCAACATCAGCCCGACCTGCACGACGACCACCGGGATGGCGAGGTGGATCATCGCGCGAAGATCGGCCCGGCGCGGCGCGAATGCGGCTCCCAGCACACTTCCCCCTCAGAACGGTGCCCAAACGTAACGGGGCCACCCGGCGAGGGCGGCCCCGGCCGAACGCGTGCATCCCGATGTCAGTGCACTTCGCTCAAGCGCCAGACTCCGCCGGCGAAGGCGAGCGTCGCCTTCTTCTTGTAGTCATCAAGTTTCGTGCGGTGGCTCGACCGGTCGGTGTACTGGTAGCTCCCCCGCATGGTGATCTCAGCCGAGCTCACTTCCAGTTTGTTGGTCTTCTCGACGACAAGGGTCATCCGCAGGTTCTCGGCCCGGGCAAAGAGATCGGTGAACTCCCGCTGCTGCTTGACGGTCAGGCCAGGATAGGCCAGCGCCACCTTCGAGAGGTCACGGGACTCGATCGCCTTCCGGAAGGTGGCGATCACCACGTCGATCGCCGCGTGAGTGGCCACCGTGTCGGTGCGCGGATCCGCGGGAAGAGCCGGCGCCCGGGAGACCACCGGGGCGGGCGTGGCCTTGGGCGGACGCCGGGGCTCCGCCCGCTTCACGGGTTCCGGCTTGTGCGAGGTCGCCGACTCCGCGGTGCTCTGGGCGGCCGGCGGACCGAGCGGGGGCACGACGACCGGCGCGTGCCGGAAAACACCGAGCAGGTAGAGGGCCGCCACCATCACAATCCCGCCGATCCCGGCCCAGGCCGGCCCGGAGAGGTGCAGGCCGCGGCGGACCTTGCGGACCGACCCCGACGCGGTGACCGGAATGGTGACCGCGTTCGGGTTCGATCGACTCCCGGCGGGACGCGGTCCGCTGGTGATCTGCGGCAGCGGGCTCAGCGGCGTGTGGGAGAGCGCCAGCATCTTGGGTACGGAGCCCGAGCTGCCGAGCTTGGCCATCTCCTCGCGGATTGGATCATCGAGCCCGGCATGCTGGGGGAGGCCGATCGCCTTGACGGCCGCTTCCAGCGAGGGCCAGCGATGTTCGGGATCCTTCTCGATCATCCGCATCACCGCGGCGGCCACCTCCGCGGGGAGGTCGGCGCGGAACTCGGCGAGCGGCGGTGGGGTGTGATAGAACTGGGCGTACATCAGCCCGATGGCGCTGTCGCCCTCGAAGGGGACCCGCCCGGCCAGCATCTCGTACGCAACCATGCCCAGGGAATACTGATCCGAGGCGGGACCGACGTTCTTGTTGCCGCACTGCTCCGGACTCATGTAGGCCGGTGTCCCGATGGTGCTGCCGGTGACGGTGAGGCCCGAAGACTCTCCCGCCTTGGCGATGCCGAAGTCGGTCACCACCACGGCGCCGTCCTCATCCAGCATGATGTTGGCGGGCTTGATGTCGCGATGGATGACCGGGCGCCGGTGGGCGTAGGAGAGCGCGCTCGCCACCTGGGCGGTGATCGTCTGCATCATCGGGAGAGGAACCTGGCCCAGCTCCTTGATGATGCTGTCCAGCGGCCGGCCCATCAGGCACTTCATCACGAAATAGACGATGCGCTCGGTCTCGCGCACCGCATAGATCGGAACGATGTTGGCGTGACTGAGCGATGCGGCGGTCCGCGCCTCCCGCTTGAAGCGCTCCGCCATCTTGGGAGAGATCATGATGGCGGGGGACATCACCTTGATGGCGACCTTGCGGTCCAGCGCGACTTCGTGCGCCAGGTAGACCGTGGCCATCCCGCCGCGGCCGAGCTCGCCGATGATCTCATACTCGCCCAGCGTGGCCTCTTCCAGGAGGGCGCGAAGCTCCGCCTGCATCGGGGAGTCCTCGTCCTCCTCACCCTCCTCCCCCGCCGGGCCCGAGACCACCGTTCCGCCGGGCGCAGCCTCGCCTTGCCCCGGCACCACCAGCGGCGGGATCGGGGCGTGACAGGACGGGCACGCCTCTCCATCCAAAGGGAGTGCGGCCCCGCAGAAGGTACAGAATCGGGTAGTTGTCACGGCCTCAACAGAGTGGGTGCCTGGCGCAGAAGAATGGGGAGGGGCGCGGCCAATCTACCCACCCCCGATACGCGCCGCCACCGGCGGGACTCAACCATCACGCGACCCCCGGGCACCCTTCGTTCGCGCGGGATCAGCCAGCATCCGTTCGGCGAAATCGAGCCGCTCGGTCAGTTCGGCGATCTGCTGATGGAGTCCGTCGATCTCCTCGAGGACTTCGGGGGGCAGGTCCTCGATCTGGTCCCACTCCTGCGGATCCCAGTTGCGGATGCGCCGCCCCTCGGCGTCGCGGAAGTTGCCGGAGGCGATCAGGATGCAATCGTAGAAGGCCCAGATCCCGAGGCCGCCGAGGGTGCAGAGCTGGAAAATCCCGCTTTGGACTCGGCCCGCGTAGAACCGGTGCGCCCCGAACACGCCGAGGAGGGCGGCCAGCGCCAAGGTGACCCCGCGCGAACGGGGGGAAGTCGCAGTCACGCCATCTCCGGGAGTGGTCATCGGTCTCAGCCAGTCAGGACAATGCGAAGTGCGCCCGGGAGGACTCGAACCTCCGACCCGCAGCTTAGAAGGCTGCCGCTCTATCCAGCTGAGCTACGGACGCAGGTGCCGGCAGGCCCGGGGAAACGTAGCCCGCGCCCGCCGACGGCGAAACCTCACCCTCGCCGGGCGCGTAGACCCAGCATCCCCCGCTCCCCGATCGAGGCTCCCGATGATCGTCCTGCTGCTTGCGTCCGCGCTGCTCGGTCCCATCATCCCGGCGGCGCCCACAAATGGCCGCGAATTGATCAGCGCGATGCACGACCGCTACGCCGGCCGCTGGTACCGCACGCTCAGCTTTGCCCAGACCACGACCTTGGGTGATGGCCGCACGGAGACCTGGTACGAAGCGGCGTCGATCCCGGGCCGCCTCCGGATCGATTTCGGAAGCGACACCGCCCGGACCACCCTGCTCTTCAGCGGTGATTCGATCTACCAATTCCACAACGGGGAACGGAAGGCGGCCCAGCCCTTCGTCCATCCCCTGATGGTTCTCGGCTTCGATGTCTACGCCCAGCCGCCCGAGCGGACCATCGCGCAGTTGACATCTCTCGGGTTCGACCTGGATCAGATCCATACCGACCGCTGGCAAGGCCGGCCGGTCTTCGTCATCGGTGCGGCACCGGGTGACACCCTCGGCCGCCAGTTCTGGGTCGATCAGGAACGTCTCGTGTTCGTCCGGATGATCGAGCGCGGGCGGCGGGATACGACGGTCCACATCGTGACCGAGTTCAACGACTATCGCCCGCTCGGGGAGGGCTGGATCTCCGCCGAGGTGCGGGCGATGGCCAACGGAAAGGTCGTCCAGCTGGAGCAGTACCACGATATCAGGGCCGACCCTACCCTGCCGCCCGATCTCTGGGACGGCGGCAAGTTGCCCGAAGCGACTTGGATGGGAACGCGGAACTGAGTCCTGGAACACAGAAGGGCCCCACTGCGGGGCCCTCGCTGCATCAGGGACCGGAGAGCTACCAGCGATAACTCGCCGTGCTATAGATGGCCCGGGGTTGTCCGGGAGAGACGAACCCGCCGGCTCGAAGCTCGGGGTACGCCCGGTTCAGAAGATTCCTGACTCCTACGTTCAGTTCCACCCCGCCGACACGTATCCCGCCGTTCAGGTGCAGCAGGCCGTAGGCCGGAAGCTCGACCCCCGCTTCATTGAACGGGGTGTAGGGGCCGACCACGTTCCCGCTCAACCCCACGTGCCAACGCGCCGCGGGCGGGGCCCAATCAAGGCCCGCTTCGCCGACGTAGCGTGCGGTGTTGAACACCCGGGTGCCGGAGAGGGTATCACCGCCCGGGGTGACCGCATCCCGGTACTTGGCATCGTTGAAAGTCCAGGACCCGTGCAGCGCCAGTGCGTTGGCCAGCCGGGCGCGGAGGCCGAGCTCGACCCCCTGGCGGCGGCTGGCACCGCCGCTCGTCGGCTGCAGCGTGATCGGATCGAAGCTCTGTTCGTTGCTCACATCCATCCGGAACAGGGCCACCTCGGCGTTGACCGTCTTGAAATCGGCCTTGACCCCGGCCTCGTACGCCCACGCCGTGATGAAGCCGAGGGACGGATCCTCGATGACGCCGTCGGTCTGGCGAAAGCCGCGGGAGACGTTGGTGTAGAGGTCGGCCCAACCGGGGATGTGGTACAGGAGCCCGAGCTTGGGCGAGACGATGGCGTGCGTGTCCCAGCCCATCGAATCGGGCGCGGCCGGGTCCCACGAGGTGGTGTTCAGCACATCCACTCGACCGCCGGCCGTCAGGCGAAGATGGTGGCCGAGGTCGGTGAGTGATTGGGCGAAGAGGGCACCACTCCCCTGCTGGGCGTCGACGATGGTGGGAACGTGGACGCTATCGATGACCCGAACCCGATCGGTCGTGCTCCAGCGCCCATAGTCCGCGCGATCGAAACGTCCCTCCGCGCCGAAGGTCACCTCGGATCGGCCGAACGTGGTGGTCAGTGCGGTGGTCGCGCCGAAACCGTGTCGGGTGTCCTCTTCCTCCGTCTGACCGCCGCTCCCTTCACCGCTCCCCGGTTCGGGCGGGATCGTCAGAAAGAGCTGCCATCGCCCCTGTGTGGCGTAAACGGTGCTCCGCCAGACGGCGCCACCAGGGGTGACCACCTGGAGGCTGACCCGTTCGGTCGCGTGGCGCTTGAAACCGCCATAGGTGACATTCGTGGTCGTATCGTACAGCGCGCGGTCGAATTGGGCGGCGGAGATGAAGCCGGGAGAGTCCCAGCGCGCGCCATAGAGGTCGACTCCGGCATCGATCGAGGTCAGAGTCGAGAGATTCCGCACCACACGGGCGTGGACCTGGCCGAGACTGTTATCGCTGTTGGGCCGCCAGCCATCCTCTCGAAAGCCCCGGATCCCGAGGACGGAGCCCCCGTCGGCGCCGTCCGAACCGGTCAGGAAGGATCCTTCGGCGCGCCCGTAGGAACCACCGCTCAACGTCAGCTGCGAGCCCCGCATCCGATCGAGGGTCCGGACGTTCACCACGCCCGCGAGACCGAAGTTCCCGTAGAGCGGACTCACCGGGCCCTTGAGCACGTCGATCTCCTGGATCGCCTCGGGGAAGAGGAGGCTCCAATCATTGTAGCCCTCCGCGTGGCCGTTGACCGGCTCGTTGTTGGGGACGCCGTCGATCCAGAGCGCGATGTCGGTCGAATGATCGGAGCTGAAGCCGCGGACCGAGGCGTCGGAGGCGAACCCGGGCCCCTGGCCCTGGTCGTGGACCTCGATGCCGGCGGTCTGACGGAGGAGATCGTACGGATTCGTGGCCGGAGTGCGGGCGACCGCCGCCGCAGTGACGCGAACGCTGCTGACCGGCTCGTCCCGGCGGATCGGCGCGGCCGTGACCGTGATGCCCTGGACCTGGACGGGCCCTCGGCGGGAGAGCGAGTCACCGTGTTGATGCAGTGTGTCGACCGGCTGCTGGGCGGACAGCACGGTCGGCGCGAGAATCAGCGCAAGAACGATCGACTTTGAGTGCATGGATTCCTCAAGGGCGCGTACGGCGACCGGACAGATGTCCGGACGCGGTGGACCTGATCGGATTGTGAAAGCGGGATCAGGTGCGCGCGGGGGGACCGACGGCAGGAGGCAGCAGACGAACGGCACGGGCGTCCGCCGGGAGCGGTACGGACCGACCGATGGCAAAGCGATGGGCCTCGGCGGCGATGACCGGCAGCGCGACCGTGCGGAACACCGGTGCTGAGAGGCAGGAAGCGACACAAAGATCACAGCAACTGGCGAGC
>JBIOIC010000129.1:0-6501 GCA_044449625.1 Gemmatimonadales bacterium
GGCCGCCTTCGCCGCTCTCGAGCCGGTCCTCGCCCAGTGCGCGAGCGCCCTTGTGGCGACCACCAAGTCCGATCCCGACCTCGACCCCATCCGCGACGATCCAAGGTTCCAGGCCATGTTCGCCGCCGCTGAGGCCCGGCTGGCGAGCCAGGAGGAGTCGGCGCCGATTCCGCGGATGCGCGCCAGGAGCTCGTGAGCGTTCCCAGCGAGCGTCACCCCGGCGACCCGCCCCACCACTTCGCCGCCAGCGATGCGCCAGGCGGGAACGGCGGGCGAGATGAACCCTCCTCCCGCCACCTGCCCCGCGGCGAGGCCCGGAAGGTCCTCGACGATGAGTCCGTCCCCCACCAGTGAGAGCAGCGTCTCGAAGGAGTGAGGTCCCGGCGCCACCATCACGTTGGTGCAGGCCACCTCCGGTTTCCCGAAGGTGGTCCGCCGGGCGTGTCCGGTGGAGCGGGTACCGGCGCGGGCTGCGGTCTCCAGGTCATACGCCAGGTTCCGTACCACACCCTCCCGCACCAGCGACAGCGCCCGGCTCGGCACTCCTTCATCATCGAGCGGGCGGGAGCCGGGACGGGCGTCTACCAGCGGATCGTCGGTCACCGTGAGCGACTGGTCGTAGACCCGCTCCCCGATCCGGTCCTTGAGCGGCGAAAGCCCCTGCACCGCCGTCCGGCCGAGCAGCGCCTGGCGCACCGGCAGGATCAGCGCGTTCGCCGCGGCGGGGAGAAAGCAGACCGGCAGGTGCCCACGCGGGGCCTTCACTTCCTTCCGCGACCACCCCGTACGGAGCCGCAGGCCGTCGACGAAGCGTTCCAGCTCCTCAGCCAGGGGCAGGTCAGCGCCGATGAGCGCCGCGCTCACGATCGGAGACCAATGATCATCGGATACCTCCACCAGCACGCCCACCAGCGAGACTTCGTAGCTGGCGTCGAGCCCGGCGGTATTGGCGACCCGCACGCTTCCGACTGAGCGCTCCACCGCCACGTCGACCCGGCGAGCATCTCCGGCCATCCGATCGTGCGCCATCTGACCCAGATCGCGCAGCTCCTCCAGCGTGGCGGCGGCCGCGCGGGGGACCCGCGTCACCACCCGCGGCCAGGGATTCGGCTCGGGCAGGAGGAACTCGATCGGCGCCCCGGCTCGTGCCGCCGCCAGCGCCGCCTCAACCATCCCCTCGGCGTTGTCCCCGGTGGTACCGGCGACGCCGGCGCGGCCCTCGGCCACGACGCGGAGGTTGTAACCCCGTTCGATCGCGAGGGAGCTGGTGGCGAGCCGCCCCGCGTCAAAGGTGAGTGACAAGGTCTCGTCGGTCTTTGCGACGACATCCCCCGCCTGGGCGCGGCGCCGGGTCAGCTCCAGGAGCTGCGGGATCATGCCCCCTCCCCTTCCACCCGCGCAACCTTGAGCCGCAGGTGCGGCGCGCCATCCGCCACCGGGATGAGTCCGTGGCACCCGCGGGCGCAGGCGGCCGCCCCCTCGTTCCAGTGGAAATCGGACGCGACGCCGTCGACCGCGCCAAGCAGCTCGGCCACCGTTCCACGGACCACGGCATCCCGGATCGGCTCGGCGAGTTCACCGCGGCGGATCATCCACGCCGCCTCCGCCACGATCCGGACCCGGTCGCCGTCGCGCTGGACGCCGCGGGCATCGGCCACGTAGACGCCGAGCGGGATCCCGGAAAGAAGATCGGCGAGGGTGCCCTGTCCCGAGGCGAGGAAGAGATTGGTCATCCGCACCCGCGGCGGGTGCCGGAACGACGAGGCGCGGGCGTTGCCGGTGGGCGATTCGCCGGTCCGGGCTGCCGTCTCCCGCGAATGCAGCCGCCCGACCACGACGCCCCGCTGCAACAGCGTGGTGCTTTGGGTCGGGGTCCCCTCGGCGTCCCAGTTCCGCGCCCCGCGAAGGCCGGCGCCGCGACCGTCGTCTCCCACCGAGAGGAGCTCGCTGCCGACCCGCTCTCCGATCCGGAGCGGCGCCCGTCCATCCGCCTCGCTGGCGTGGCCCAGGGTCGCATGGAGGAAGGCACCCGCGGCGCGGGGATCGAGGATCACCGGGAAGCGCCCGGGACGAACCCGCGGAGCGCCGAGGCGGCTGATGGCCCGGCCGCCGAGAGCGTGGATCGCTTCGGAAAAGCCAGCGAGGGCGGGCCAGCCACCGCGCGCCGCCCACGAATCGACCGCGCGCTCGACCAGCCCCTCGTCGCGGGCCACCGCGACCGTCGCCAGGGTGCAGTCGGCTCGCAGGTCGCGCACCAGGGTCCCGTCGGAGTTGCCTAGGAAGAGTTCGGTCACTTCGTCGCGCGCGGCGAACTGGCTCTCCGCGATCCGGCGGTCGAGGCCCAGCAGTTCACCATTCAGTTGCTCGGCGAAGGCCCGTTTTTCCGCCAGCGAGAGGCGGCGCGGGTCGTCGTCGAGTTCGGCGGGACCCTCGGACTGGTGCGGCGGAATCGGAGTCAGCGCCGGCGGTGAATCGGTGTGGACCGTGAGCGAGAGTTCGTGGGCCCGGGCGACGGCGGCGGGGAGCCGGTCGAGGTCGGTGGTACTGACCTGTCCCCAGCCGTGCCCCCGCGCATAGCAGCGGATGAAGGCGCCCTGATCGATTCCGAGACGGGCGGCCTCGAGCCGCCGGCCGCGGAAGGCAACGGTGGTGGTCCAGTTGCGCTCGACGCGGATCTCGGTGAATTCCGCGCGCGAGGCCTTGAGGGCGTCGGCGATCTCGGAGAGCATCAGGGGCGGGTCAGTATCCGGGATTCAGTGCACCGGGGCCGGCGGGTGCGTTCACCGGCCAAGGCGCCTGGCGTAGTCGGGGCGGACGACGAGTTCACCCTTCTCGATGATCTCGCGGTCCCAGGGCAGGATGATGAAGCTCTCCGTATTGAAGGCGTGGTAATCGGGAAGGTAGGCGCCGGTCTTGAAGGAGACCGCGGTGCGGACCTCCTTGGGACGGAGCGCCTTGACTTCGTCGAGGGCGAGTTTCATCGTGCTGCCGGTGTCGCAGGTCTCATCGACCAGCAGGACGCGGCGGCCTTTGATCGTGGCGGGCGGACCGGCGACCAGCACCGGTTCGGCCCCCGCGTTGCGCCGCGTCACCGTCATCGAGGCGAAATCCCGCTGCAGGATCGACGCGACCACCACGCCCGGAATGACGCCGGCCCGCGCGATGCCGAGGACCACCTCGGGGTCGAAGTCCGCGGCGACCTTCAGGGCGAGCGCCCGGCAGATCTCGCCGAAGAAGGGCCAGTCGACTTCAAGGACTCCGCGAGGACCGACGGGTTCGGCGCGGCGCATCGGCGCTCCGGATGGGAGGATGACGGGAACGTACCGCCCCCCGGGAACACGGGCAACCGCGTTGCCGCGCTCCCGGGCGCGGGGTATCTTTCCGCATATCTTTCGCGCGAATACCCCCACGCGAGGACGCGCCGCCCGACATGAGTTTCCTGCGCCGACTCTTCGGCCGCGATACCGCGAACACCCCGCGGCCCCAGCGGCTCGACTACTTGAACGAGGCCCTGGCCCTCGAACGTCAGGGCGACTATGAGGCCGCACTTACCTCGTATCGCCTGGCGCTGCGGGACCATCCCGCCGACACCCGCATCCTGCAGAACATGGCGATTGCCTTCACCAAGACCGACCGGCCAGAGGAAGCGATCCGGCACTACCGGCGCGCGCTCGACATCGACCCCGGTTTGACCGGCGCTCATTACGGGATCGCCTTTCTCCTCCTGAAGCGCGGGGATGCCGGGCCCGCGGCGGAGCATCTGCGCGAGTTCCTCTCCCGGCCGCCGCGCGGCGCCGATGCCGACCGATGGGTCAAGCACGCCGAGACCGCGCTCCGCGAACTCGACACCGCTCCGGGCACTCCGTGAAGCGCCCATCTCTCCCGATCCTGCTGGCCGCCACCGGGGCGCTCGCCCTTGGCTGCAGTCATCTGGCCTCCACCAACGGACCGATCTCGCTCCAGGTCTTCGTTCCGCCGGTGCTGGAACTCGAGGTGGGCGACACGGTGCAGCTCCGCGCCCGCGCGCTCGACGAAGCGGGAGACAGCGTCGCCGCCCAGATCATCTGGCACGTCGGCGATACCACGATCGCGATCGACAGCATGACCGGACGGATCACGGCACTGCTGCCGAATTTCCCGGGACGGGTCCAGGCCCGCACAGGGACGCTGGTGAGTGAAGTCCTCACGTTCAATACCTTCGTCCGCGCCGACACGATCGTCATTGATTCGACTGCTGATACGACGACGGTGCTCACCGGCGATTCCGTCTCCACCCCGCTGGTGGCGCATCTTAAGTCGCTGGTGACCGACAGCGGGATCCCCGCCCGGCGGCTCATTTATACCATTTTGAGCCCCGCCGATTCCAGCGTGACGCTGGACGGAGGAGCGAAGGCGGACACGGTGGGGACCGCCTCCGACGGCAGCCCCGCCGCACCGATCCACCTGCACAAGAACGCCCCGATTGCCCCCGACAGTGCGCTGGTGCTGGTGAGCGCCACCCGACCGAGCGGTACCCCGGTGCCGGGATCGGGCCAGCGATTCATCGTCCACTTCCAGCCCTGAACGGGGCCGGCCCACCCGCTCCATCGGAGGACCCCGTGTCCGACCCACGGACCCTCAACGATCTTTTCTTCGCTGCCATCGACCGCTTCCGCGCGCAACCGGTGGTCATGCGCTCCAAGCGCGACGGCGTCTGGACGCCGCTCAGCTATGCCGAGCTCTTCGGACGCGTGCGGGACCTGAGCTTCGGACTTGGCGCCCTCGGCCTCAAGCGCGGCGACCGCGTCGCCATTCTCTCGGAGAATCGGCCCGAGTGGGCGATGGCCGACTACGCCTGCCTCGCCCTCGGCTGCGAGGACGTCGCCATCTACCCGACCATCCCGGCCAAGCAGATCGAATACATCCTGAACGATTCCGGCGCCGCCGCGATCTTCGTCTCCAGTGCCGTCCAGCTCGCGAAGGTCAACGAGATCCGCGCCACCGCTCCGGCGCTCAAACACGTGATCGCGATCGATCCCGACGCCAAGGGGCCCGGCGTCCTCGCCTTCGCGGAGCTGCTCGCCAAGGGAAAGGCCAGCGGGACGGATGAAGCGGCGTGGCGGAAGCAGGCGCTCGCCGCCAAGGCCGAGGACGTCGCCACCTTCATCTACACCTCCGGCACCACCGGCGATCCCAAGGGCGTGATGCTGACCCACGGCAACATCACCTCCAACGTCCTCGGCGCGGTGCAGATCCTCGAGCTCTCCACCGCCGATGAGTGCCTCTCCTTCCTTCCGCTCAGCCACATCTTCGAGCGGATGGCGGGACATTACGTAATGATGCACAGCGGCGTCATCATCAACTACGCCGAGAACTTCGACAAAGTCCCCGTCAACCTGACCGAGACCCGGCCCACCGTGGTGCTTTCGGTCCCGCGGCTCTACGAGAAGATCTACGCCCGGGTGCTGGAGAACGCGCTCGGCGGGAGCGCCGTCAAGAAGGGGATCTTCTTCTGGGCCAAGCGGGTCGGCGAGCGGGTGGTGGATCTGACGCTCGGCAAGAAGCCGGTGCCGGCCCTGCTCCGCTTCGAGCAACGCGTCGCCGACAAACTCGTCTTCAGCAAGCTTCGCGCACGGGTCGGGGGACGGCTTCGCTTCTTCGTCTCGGGGGGGGCGCCGCTCTCAGCCGACATCGCGCGGTTCTTCTTCGCGGCGGGCCTCCCGGTGCTCGAAGGCTACGGCCTCACCGAAACGAGCCCGGTTATCTGCGTCAACCGCCCCGATCAGGAGCGCCTCGGCACCGTGGGGACCGTGCTGCCGGGAGGCGTCGAGGTGAAGATCGCCGAAGACGGCGAGATCATCACCCGCGGACCGCACGTGATGAAGGGGTACTACAACAAGCCGGAAGCGACGAAGGAAGCGATCGATCCGCAGGGGTGGTTCCACACTGGCGACATCGGGGAGATCGACGCCGACGGCTATCTCAAAATCACCGACCGGAAGAAGGACCTGATCGTGACGGCGGGCGGCAAAAAGGTGGCCCCGCAGCCGATCGAGAACATGGTCAAGATGAACAAGTTCGTGGTCAACGCCGTGATGCTGGGAGACAAGCGGAAGTTTCCCATCCTGCTCGTGGTGCCGAACCTGACTAATCTCAAGGCGTGGGCCGATCACAAGCAGCTGAAATACGCCGACGACAAGGCCCTGGTGACACTCCCCGAGGCCCGGGGGAAGATGGAGCGCGAGGTACTGACGATGACCCGCGACCTCGCCCACTTCGAGGTGCCGAAGAAGTTCCTGGTGCTCCTGAACGACTTCAGCATCGAGAACGGCGAATTGACCCCGACCCTGAAGGTCAAGCGCCGCGTGGTGGAAGAGCACTACAAGAGGGAGATTGACGCGCTCTACACGGAAGCCGAGGGCGGCCCGCACGATTATGATGGGAAGTAGAGCTTGGAGCCTGAAGCTTAGAGCCTAGAGCTCAGAGCTTAGAGCCTGGAGCTCGCCGGATAACGGCCTACCC
>JBIOIC010000130.1:0-6460 GCA_044449625.1 Gemmatimonadales bacterium
CCTTAGGATGGAATCATAGGGCCCGCGACTTGCGCTGAGAGGCTACGGCTTTCCGCATCCCCCCAAGCAATCGGCTGAGACGCGCCGCGCGTTCGAGCGCGGGGCGTAACCCTTCAGGGGGGACGTGGCCCAGATCGGCGGCGAGCAAGAGCTGAGTTCGAACCTCCCCGCATGAACCCTTTGCCACTGTCAAGAACTGATGAAACTCCCTTCGGCCCCCTCGTTCAAATCCTTCCGCGATGTTGGACGGTATCGAGACGACCGCTCGCCGAATCTGGCTTCGAAGACCCAAGTCTAAACGGAATGCCCCGAGGTCAGATATCTGATAGACCTCCTTCACCAGGGCACGCCCTTCCTGCCAGACGATGAGATCCTCAAGGCTGTTCGGCACACGACCAACCTATGCACCACTGCCGAAAGCGCAGTATCCCCTCCACGCGCGACTAGGCCAAGAAACGCGGACGCCCGATACTTGCCGCCACCCGTCTCTCGTCTCCTGTCTCCCATCTCTCCCTTGCCAGATCGAGCCGAGAGCCGCGAGTGGGCGACGGGATGCGAGTAACGGGGCCATCTGGCCCGCGGCCCGTCGCTCGGCGCCCACCCGCCTCTCGCCTCTCGAAACCCGCATCCGCTCTACTTGTCCATCTCCCGAATCGTCCGCACGCTTGGCGCCCGCTCCTTCTGCAGCCGCGCGGCCACCGCCTCCGCCTGCCGCATCACCCGGATCAGATTCCCTCCCGCAAGCTTGGTGAGGTCGGCGTCGTTCCACCCCCGCCGGATCAGTTCGGCGAAGATCTTGGGAAAGGTCGACACGTCCTCCAGCCCGTCCGGCGTATCCTCGATCCCGTCGAAGTCGCTGCCGATGCCCACGTGGTCGATCCCCGCGACATCGCGGACGTGCTCGATATGATCGGCCACGTCCTTGACGGTGGCGTGCGGCATCGGGTGCGCGGCGCGGAACTGGTCACGCATAGTCCGGCGCTGCGCGGTGTCGGTGATCCCGGCCCGCAAGCTGTCCATCTGCCGCTGATAACTCGCCTCCGAGTCGTGGATGGCGCGGCTCACGAAGCTCGGCACCACCGGGACCATCACCACGCCGCCGTTCTGCTTCAACCGGGCGAGAATCGAATCGGGGACGTTCCGCGGATAGTCCACCAGCGCTCGCGCGCCGGAGTGGGAGAAGATGACCGGCGCCTCGGTGACCGAGAGCGCCGCACTCATCGTCCCCGGGGAGACGTGCGCCAGATCGACCAGCATCCCCAGTCGGTTCATCTCCCGCACCACTTCCTTGCCGAACGGTGTCAGCCCGCCGTGCTTCGCGGAGTCGAGCGCGGCATCGGCCCAGTCGAGGGTGACGTTGTGGGTCAGCGTCATGTACCGCACACCCATCGCGTAATACATCCGGAGCGCGCCAAGCGAGTTCTCGATGGCGTGCCCCCCCTCAAGCCCCAGGAACGAAGCGACCCGGTGCGTCTTGAACGCCTTGCCGATGTCGGCGGCGGTATAGGCCGGCATCAGCGCCTCCGGATACCGGGCGATCATCCGCCGGGCGATGTCGATCTGCTCCAGCTGCACCCGCGCGTAGCCGCTGTCCTTCCCCTCCCCCGGGGTGTAGACCGACCAGAACTGGGCGCCGAGATGGCCCGCCCGCATTCGGGGAATGTCGGTCATTCCGGAGACGTGCCCGCGGATGTCGTACGCCTCGACCAACATCGGCGCGGCCTTGTTGGTCCGGATGACCCAGGGCAGGTCGTTGTGCCCGTCGATCAGCGGCACCCGCGAGAGGAGCCGTTCGGCGTGCGCAAGCGCGGGATCCACCGCCGGGGCCTGGGCGGAGGCGGCAAGCGCAGTGACGAGTGACGCGTGAAGAGTGACGAGTACAACGCGGTACAGCCGACGATGCGAAGCGATCACGATGGGATTCTCCTCGAGGGGATGCCGGACCTACCGCTTGCCGATATGGACGAGCTCGGGGCGTTGGGTGAACTCAGGACAGATGGTCTGGTCGAATTCGTAGGCCCCGCCGGTCTCGGCGTCGGTCCAAGGGAATCCCCGGCAGACCGCGGGGTAAAAAGGCTGATCGTGCAGGATACACCCGGCGTCGGCCTGGTAGAACACGCAGCGGCGGTTCTTGACCCGGGTGCGCCATTCGCCCCAGCGGGTCCGATAGACCGTCCCCCGTCCGTGGACCTTGCGGATCGCCTTCGCTTCGTCATCGGTCAAGGTCGTGCCCCAGGCACAGCAGGCGGCGCCGTGCGGACAGGGATAACAGGGGAGCTTGGGAAAGGACGCCATCAGCGCGGGTCTCCCTTACCGGTCACTTCGAACAGCGGCGCCCCTTCGAGGCGTTCGGTCGGGCGGACGCCGAGGAGCCGAGCAAGCGTGGGCGCGATATCGACGGTGCGGACAATGCGCGCGGGACGGGCCGGCGCAATGCCCATCCCCCAGAAGGCGATGGGAACCCGCACGTCCTCGATGTTGGTGGTCCCGTGCGAGGTCGAGTTGACCCCGTCCGACCACTGATACCCCGGCTTGGCCACCCCGGCCACCAGCCAGTTGAAATCAAGCGGCAACTGCCGGCGCCAGCGGCCAGCGGCGGTATCGGGATCGCCGGCGGCGGCGAGTCCTCGGCCGGTGTAGGCCGTCTCGACACCAGGCATGCTCCGCATCTGCGCGGCGACGTTGGCCGCCAAGCTGTCGACGTTGATCCCCCGGGCCTTGAGGGCCGCGACATCGCCGTAGATGAGGCCGCCTTCCTGGGCAAAACCGAAGTCGACGGCGAATCGATTGTTGAAGGTCGCGTTGATGTGCGCCACCAGCGCCTTCAATCCGATCCGTCCGCCGGGCAGCCCCCGGGCGTGGAGCGCCTCGGGATAGGAGGTCGAACCGTGGTCCGCCGTCAGCGCGAAGACGACGCTGTCCTCCGGCACGAGTTTCGTCAGCGAATCGAGGAACCAGCCGAGCCAGTGATCCACCCGGAGCACCTGGTCGTGGATCTCGCGGGAGTCGGGACCGAATGCATGACCCACCGCGTCGGTCGTGGACAGGGAGATCGAAAGGAGATCGGTGTGACCACCCTGGCCCAGCTTGAGCTGCCGGACCCCCTCCAATGCGATATCGAGCGTGAGCGAGTCCATCCAGGGAAAGTCGATGACTCCCCGTGCAGCCGCAGCGGAATCGAGCGGGAAATTATGGGGAAAGAGGTAGTCCTTCCCTCCCCGCTCGTACGGTTCACTATCGGGCTCGGCGTAGGCGGAATCGGGAAGGAGGAGGGTCCAGGCGCGGCCGGCGAGGGCGCGGGCACCGGGGCGTGCGTCGTACGCCTGGACCCACCCGGGGAGCGAGTCGCGATAATAATCGCTCGTGGTCCAGCGTCCCCGCAGGTACCAGTAAACGTTCTCCCGCGCCCGCCCGATCGGGAGGATGGCGGCGCGGTCCTTCCGCGAGACACTGAGCGCCCGGCTCTCTGAATCGGCGGCGAGGAGCCAGTCGAAGAGTTCGGAGCCGCGAAAGCGAATCGGGGAGGCCCCGGCCTCATCGGGAAGACCGAGGATGCGGGTCGCAGGGTCGGGCACGCCGAGGGCGTTGGTGACAATGTTGGTGCTGGCCGGGGAGCGGCCGGAGAGCATCGTCGAGTGGCCCGGGGCGGTCTCGGTGACGGCGTGGTCCTGCTCGCCGTTCAGGAAGACGACGCCGCGATCGAGCAGCCGGCGGAGACCGCCGATGAACTGGCGGTCGTAGCGGGAGAGGTAGTCGGGGCGGAATTGGTCCACCGCGATGAAGACGACGAGGCGGGGACGGGGCTTCGGTGCGGGATGCGCGGCCGGGGTCAGCGCGGCCGTCATCAGGAAGGCGGAGAGAAGCATCGCCAAAGGTAATGTGACGGCGTAACGCCGAGCAATCAGGATCGGATGCGCTCAGGCGGGGCGCTGGAGCAGGGCTTCGATCTTGCCGAGAAGGCGCGGGAGCTCCACCGGCTTGGTGTCGTAGTCATTGCAGCCGGCCTCGAGGGCCTTTTCCCGGTCCCCCGCCATCGCGTGCGCGGTGAGTGCGATGATGGGGACGCGGGCGCTGGCCGGCGCCGCGCGGAGGCGGCGGGCGACTTCCCATCCGTCGAGGTCCGGCAGGCTCATGTCCAGCAGGATCAGATCGTGGCCGCCAGCACTCCCCTTGGCGACTCCTTCCGGGCCGTCCACGGCGATCATCACCGTGTATCCGCGTCGCTCCAGCCGGCGCGAGAGCATGTCGCGGTTCATCTCATTGTCCTCGACCAGCAGGATGGTGGGCATCACCGATCTCCCCGGTCAGAGGCGAGGCCCGCGGCGACCAGTCCCCGAACCTCCGCGAGCAGCGCCTCGGGCCCGTGGCCCGACTTGTGGATCACCCGTGCCGCGCCGCCGTGCAGCCGGCGCCGGTCCTCATTGGTCAGATCCTTGGCGGTGATCACCACGACCGGGATCGGCGGCGCCTCCCGTTTCCTGAGCTCGTCGAGGAACTCGAAGCCGTCCATTTCCGGCATCATCAGGTCGAGGAGGACGAGTTCGGGCACCTGCGCGGCCACCTGATCGAGCGCCAGGCGCCCATTGGCGGCCTCGCGGACCTGCCACCCCCCCTTCTTGAGTTCCTGCCGCAGCATCCGTCGCGCGGCGGCGTCATCTTCGACGATCAGGACCGACCGCGCCGCAGCACCGGGGGCCGCATACTTGCCGAGCACGGCCGCGAGCCGGTGCCGGTCGATGGGCTTGGTCAGGTATTCGGCCACGCCGAGGGCGAGGCCCATCGGCTTCTCGTCGACGACGGTGAGCATCACCACCGGAATCGCGGCGAGATCGGGGTCGGACTTCAGCGCCGACAGAACGGCCCAGCCGTCCATCCCCGGCATCAGCACATCCAGAGTGATGACATCGGGTCGCAGTTCACGGGCCCGGCGGAGCCCCGCGGCGCCGTCGGGGGCCGTCTCCACCCGGAAACCCTCGCGGCTCAAAGAGCGCCCCAGCAGCTCGCGGGCACCAGGATCGTCGTCGACCACGAGGACTGTTGCGATCGGAGTGCGGCCCTCGGCGGCCCAGCTGACCGCTTCAGGCGCGGGCGCTCCGGGGCCGGCGACCGGCAGCCGGGCGGTGAAGATCGACCCCTTCCCCAACTCGCTCTCGACCGTGACATCGCCGCCCATCATCTCACAGAATCGACGGCTGATGGCGAGGCCGAGGCCGGTGCCGCCGTACTTGCTGGCCGTGGACGCCTCGGCCTGCGCAAAGGCGTGGAAGACCTTGGCGAGCTGGGCGGGCGTCATTCCGATCCCCGTGTCCCGTACCCGGAAGATGATGTCGGCGTCCGTGCGTTCGACCGTGAACGCAATGACTCCGTGATCGGTAAACTTGGCCGCATTGGAGAGAAGGTTGAGCAGCACCTGGCGCACCCGAGTTGCGTCGGCCCGCATCGCACCGAGGGCCGGGGGCACCTGCACCTCGAAGCGGTTGCCGTGCTGCTCGACCAGCCCGCGGACCGTCGTCGCCACATCGGCGATGACCGGGGAAAGCTCGAAGGTCTCCAGGTGCAGCTCCATCTTTCCCGCCTCGATCTTGGACAGGTCGAGGATGTCGTTGATCACCGCGAGCAGGTGCTTGCCGGCCGAATGGATCTTCCCGAGGTCCCCCTGATAGCCGGCGTGACCCTCCTCTTCCGCCTGCTCCTGCAGCATCTCGCTGTACCCGATGATCGCATTGAGCGGCGTGCGAAGCTCGTGGCTGGTGCTGGCCAGGAAGCGGCTCTTCGTCTCGTTGGCCTGTTCGGCCTCGTGCCGAGCCTTGAGCAGCTCGGAAATGTCGTGGTACAGCGCCATCAGTCCGACCCGCTCCCCGCCCACCGTCACCGGAATCGAGACGATCTCCACGTCAACGGGAGTGCCGTTCTTACGGTAGCGCTGACCGATCCCCGAGGCGGCACGCCCGCCCCGCACCGCGCGATCGGTATAGCCGGCCGCATCGGCGAGGGTCTGGTCGGTCGTCACCAGCCGATCGAGATTCCGGCCGAGCACCTCCGCCTCCTGATACCCGAACAGGGCCTCGAAGGCGGGATTGCAGGAGGTGATGTCGCCGGCGAGATCGAGGTTGACGATGGCGACGGGATTGTTGCGGAAGAGGATTTCGAAGTGCTGCTGCGCGGCGGAGAAGAGCCGGGCGTTCTCGATCGCGACGGCGGCCTGGGGGGCGAACATCATCAGCCGCCGCAGGTCGGCCGCGCCGAACTGCCGGGTCGGATCGGAGTGGACGCTCGCAATGGCCCCGACGAGCCGGGTGCCGATCATCAGCGGCGCCGCCATCACCGACTGGATGCTGCTGCGTTCGTATTTCCCCGAATGCCCCTCCCACTCCTGGTAGCGCGGGATGATGAGCGGCTCGTAGGTCTGGGCCACCCGGCCCATCGCGCCTTCGCCCAGGACCATCCGGACGCCGACGGC
>JBIOIC010000131.1:0-6432 GCA_044449625.1 Gemmatimonadales bacterium
CTCGTCTTCGCCTCCGATCGCACCGCCGGCGGTCTCGATGGCGCGATGAACCTCTTCACCTTCGATCTCGCCACCCACACCATCCGCCAGATCACCAGCGGGCCGTGGGTGGATGAATCACCCCACTGGGCGTCCAACGGACGGATCTACTTCGCCTCCTCCCGTGATGGCGTGCTCAATGCGTTCTCCGTCGACACCACCGGTCACGGGCGCCGGGAGACCTCCGCCTGGACCGGCGTCTACGATCCCTCCTGGGTTCCGGGCCGCGACGCGATCCTGGCCGGCGGATTCCATGACCTGAGCTTCAACGTCTATCTTGCCCCCGCCGATACCATCGCGCGGCGGGACACTTTCTCACTGGGACCGGTGGCTCCCGCCGGCGCGTGGAACTGGCCCGCCGCGCCGGAGACGGTGGCGAGCGTCGCCCAGGCGAAGCCGTATCGGGCCCGATATACTGTCGACCTCGCGCTGGCGGACGCCGCCATCATCCCCGGGGTCGCGAGCGTGCAGGGCGCAACGGTGGTGATGAGCGATCTCCTCGGCGATCACGCCATCATCGGCAACGTCGCCACCTATCAGGGGCCCAACCTCGGCAGCTTTCTCGGGAACCTCAACGTCAGCGCGCTCTATCTCGACCAGTCACATCGGGTCAACTGGGGGGTGGGCGCCTTTCGGGCCAAAGGGAATGTGTACGAGTCGGGCTACACGGTGGACTACCAGGAGACCGCCGCCGGCGTCTTCGGGGTGGTGCGCTACCCGCTCAGCACCTTCAGCCGGGTCGAGGGGACACTGGTGGCCGAATACTCCGATCGTTTCGACTTCACCCTGCCGGTCGCCGATCCGCACCGCGTCGGCGCGATCGCCTCGCAGTACGTGAGCTATGTCTTCGACAACTCCGCCTGGCTGGAGACCGGGCCGATCGATGGCACCCGTTTTGCTCTGACGGGAGGGGTCAGCTCCGACCTGACCAACCGACGCTTCGACAACTGGGTCCTCGCCGCCGATGCCCGCGAATACCTGCGGATCACCCGGCAGAGTGCCTACGCCGTCCGGGCGTTCGGCTTCCTGAGTGACGGCGATCGCCCGCGACGGATCAACATCGGCGGCACCCTCGGGCTGCGGGGATTCCCCGAATACGGCTACATCGTCGGAACCCACGCGGTGATGTTGAACCAGGAACTCCGCTTCCCGATCCTCGATTACCTCGGGCTCGGCATCCCAGTCCAGGAGTTCCGCCTTCCCGGAATTCAGGGGGCGATCTTTGGCGACGTGGGGAAGGCGTGGTACGATCAGACCAGCGCCACCTCGACCATCGGGAGCTACGGACTCAGCTTCCGGATGGCCCTCGGGCCGCTCGCGGTCCTGCGCCTCGACTGGGGGAATCGCTGGAGCACCGGATCATTCAACGGATACGGCTTGGGCAATGGCCAGACGAACGAGCGCTTCCTCAGCTTCTTCTTCGGATATAACTACTGATGGGACAACGAGTTCTGCTTGACCCGGTGGCCCGGCTTTCCTATCTTGCCCTTCTGGTGGGGGGCTGTGCTTCCGGACTGGGACCGGTGATTCCCCTGACGGCGGCTCCGATGGCCGTTGACTCAGGGATGGTCTGGGCTCGGGAGAGCACGCCGAACGGACGTTGGGTGCATCGGTTCAAGTGGCAATATCAGGATGACCGGAGTGCGGCGGGGGGGCGGGGCAGTGCCCATATTGCCGGCCCCGACTCGATCCGGTTCGACGTAGCCGGACCGCTCGGCGCCAGTCCCGCCGCGGCGATGGTGGTGGGGGATCTCCCGGTCTGGGTGCGGCCCGAGGACGCGATCGCCAAGCTGGTGCCGAGCTATCCGTTGCTGTGGGCGGCGTTCGGCGTCGCGCGCCTTCCCGCTGGGGGCGTGGTCGTCTGGGCGGGGAAAGCCGGCGCCACGTTCAGCTGGCGGGCGGTCGCCGGAACCGACACCATCGAGTGGGCCCGGCATCCGGGTCCGGGGGGACGGCTCGTGGCGGAGGTTCGGCGCGGCACGGCCGTCCTCGGGCGGGTCGAGACCCGATTTGGCGCCGACGGACTTCCCCTCTCCGCCCGGCTGATCGTACCGGGAGTGCCGGCCCGGCTGGACCTGACTTTCACCAAGAGCGAGTCCTCTGCGCATTTCCCGCCTGACGTCTGGCGTCCTCGCGAGCCTTAGCGCGGTCCTGCTCGGGGGCTGCCTCTACGGCTTCAGCGGAGGCGGGCTTCCGAACGACATCCGGACCGTGGCGGTCCTGCCGTTCGACAACCTCACCTCCGATCCGACGCTGGCCCAGGACGTGAACCTCGCCGTGCGCGATGCGATGGAGCACAGCCTTGGCCTCCGCCAGGCGGGCGAGGAGCAGGCCGACGCGATCGTGCGGGGCACCATCACCCGGTACGAGCCCGACGTGCCGGTGGCGTACAGCGGCAACAGCCAGAATCAGGTGAGCGTCACTAAGCGGCTGGTGCAGATCACCGTGTCGGTCGAGATCTACGATCAGAAGCAGAGCAAGACGCTCTGGCAGAAGAGCGGCCTCATGGTCTCGGGCGATTACGATCCGGGGCAGGAGAAGGATGGCCGCACCAAGGCGCTCAACCAGCTGGTGACCAACATCGTTGAGGGGGCGCAATCACAATGGTGAACCCGAGGCGCGGGGCCAGCACCACCGGGTGCCTCTTCTCGCTCATCCTGCTCGGCGCGGTGCTCTATTTCGGCATCCCGATCGCCGGGGTGTACATCCGGTACTACCGGCTCACCGACGAGATGCACTCGGCGGCGCGCCTCGCGCCCTCCCTGACCAACGAGACCATCCAGCGGCGGGTCGCCGACATGGTCGATGAGCTGGCGCTCCCCCAGGCCGCGATCAAGAACCTCCGCATCAGGCGCACCGGCGGTTTCGACCGGAAGATCACCCTCGACACGGAATATTCCGAAACGGTGACCCTGCAGGGTTTCTCCTACACGTTCGCCTTCAAACCGCACGCCGAGGAACCGCTGTGATCACCGCGCCGGGCACCGTCTCGGTCCCGGCCATCCTCGCGATCCTGGCCGCGATGCTGATCGGCGGCAAGCTGCTGGGGGAGGCGGCCGAACGCATCGGTCAGCCGGCGGTGCTGGGGGAACTCGTCGCCGGGATACTGCTCGGCGCCATCGGCCTGGTCCCCACCGACGCCTCCGGCACCGCCGCCTTCATCCATCTCCTGGCCGAACTCGGCCTGGTCCTCCTCCTCTTCGAGATCGGCCTGGAGATCGACCTGAAGGAAATGTTCCGGGTCGGCACCGCCTCGGTCGCGGTGGCGGTCGTGGGCGTGATCGTCCCCTTCGCGCTGGGATACGGGTACTGGGCCCGCGCCGGCCATCCGATGATCGCCTCGGTGGCGCCCCTCGGCGTCGTCGCGATCTTCGTCGGCGCCACGCTCACGGCAACGTCGGTCGGCATCACCGCCCGGATCCTCGCCGATCTGAAGCGCCTCGGCACCGAAGAGGCCAAGATCATCCTCGGGGCAGCGGTACTGGACGATGTGCTCGGCCTGGTCGTGCTGTCGGTGGTCTCGACCATCGCGGGGGGGACGGCGGTCTCCGCCGGCGGGATTACCCGGGTCTTCGTGGTCGCGATCGGATTCCTGGTCGCCGCGGTGATGCTCGGTGGCTGGCTCGCGCCGCGGCTCTTCGATCGCATCAATGCGATGCGGGTCCGGCACGTCCTGGTGGTTTTCGCAGTCGCCTTCGCCTTCCTGCTCGCCGCCGTGGCCGATGCCGCGGGCTCCGCAATGATCATCGGCGCCCTCGCCGCCGGCCTCATTCTCTCGGGCACCAACCAATTCCATATCATCGAGGACCGGGTCAAGCCGGTCGCCGCCGTGCTGACCCCGATCTTCTTCGTCAGCGTCGGCGCCCAGGCGGACTGGCGGATGTTCGACCTGACCCGCCCCGGCGCCTGGGGCACGCTGCTGGTGGCCCTGATCCTGACCGTGCTGGCGCTCGGCGGGAAGCTGGTGGCCGGCTGGGCCGCGCCGTGGCGTCGCTTCGACCGCCTCACCGTGGGGATCGGGATGGTGCCGCGGGGGGAGGTCGGGCTCATCTTCGCCGACATCGGCCGCCGAACCGGCATCCTCGGCGAAAGCCTCTTCAACGCGGTGCTCCTGATGGTCCTGGTCACCACCCTGGTGGCGCCGATCGCCCTGAAGCGGCGCTTTGCCGCCACGTCGCCTCTCCGGCCGTGACCGATACCGCCGTCAAGGTCCGTTCGCTCGCTGCCGCGCTGGCCTGGCGGCGGGCGTGCACCGGTCCCGTGGTCTTCACCAACGGTGTCTTCGATCTTCTCCATCCGGGTCATGTCGAGCTGCTCGAGGCGGCCCGGGGGGAAGGGGCGGCGCTGATCGTCGGCGTCAACTCGGATGCGTCGGTGCGCCGCCTCGCCAAAGGTACCGAGCGTCCGATCGTCCCGGAGGGGGCGCGGGCCCGGGTGCTCGCGGGGCTCGCGGCCGTGGACTGCGTGGTCTTCTTCGAGGAGGACACGCCGCTCGAACTCATCCGA
This sequence comes from Gemmatimonadales bacterium, assembly GCA_044449625.1. Classification (GTDB taxonomy): domain Bacteria; phylum Gemmatimonadota; class Gemmatimonadetes; order Gemmatimonadales; family GWC2-71-9; genus CAMLHU01. Next base: position 4,546 of record JBIOIC010000131.1, read on the forward strand.
GCCCTCGCGCCCGACGTCCTGGTCAAGGGCGCCGACTACACCCGTGATCGGATCGTCGGCGCCGATCTCGTCGAGGCTCGCGGCGGACGGATCGTCCGCATCCCCATCATCGCCGGTTTCTCCACCACTTCCATCGTCGAGCGTCTTCGTGCCTCGTCCTGACGGCCGCAAGGTCGACCAACTCCGCCCGCTCACTCTCGAGCGCGGCACCAATCCGTACGCCGAGGGCTCCTGTCTCATCCGGATGGGAGGCACCCTGGTGCATTGCACCGCGAGCGTGGAGACCGGCGTCCCCCCTTTCAAGAAGGGAAGCGGGGAAGGGTGGGTCACCGCCGAGTACGCGATGCTGCCCCGGGCCACCGTCGAACGGACCGACCGCGAGCGTCGGGGCGCGGGCGGCCGCACGATGGAGATCCAGCGGCTCATCGGCCGCTCGCTCCGCGCCGCGATGCGCACGATGGTCTTCGGCGAGTACACCATCAAGATCGACTGTGACGTCCTCCAGGCCGATGGCGGCACCCGGACCGCGAGCATCACCGGCGGCTGCGTGGCATTGGCGGACGCCTGCCGCTGGGTGGCGGAGAAGAACGGCGGGACCAACCCCTTCGGAGATCTCGTGGCCGCCGTCTCGGTCGGCGTGCTCGAGGGCGAACCGCGTCTCGACCTGATGTACCTCGAGGACAAGGATGCCGGGGTCGACTCCAACGTGGTGATGGTCCATCCCGATCGGTTCGTGGAGGTGCAGGGCACCGGCGAGCACGCGACCTTCTCCCGCGGCGAGCTCGATCGGCTGCTCGATCTCGCGGCCGGCGGGATCCGCCAGCTCTTCCTGGCCCAGCAGAAGACCCTCGGCCTCTAGCGCGCCTTCTGTCCCCCCGACCGACCATGCGTCTTCTCGTCGCCACGCGCAGCGCCGGCAAGCAGCCGGAGTTCCGCCGGATGCTGGAGCGGGCGGGACACGAGGTTGTCTTTCCCGATGACCTGGCGATCGGGGAGCTGCCGGAAGAGGGAACGCTGGAGAGCGCCGACAGCTTCGAAGGCAATGCCCGGCGCAAGGCGGAGTACTTCCAGCGGAAGGGCGGTCTTCCGACCCTGGCCGATGATTCGGGGCTGGAGGTCCTGTCGCTGGGTGGTGCGCCCGGAGTGCGATCGAAACGATGGGCCGGGGCGACGGGAACGGCGGCGGAGATCGATGCGGCGAACAATGCCGAACTGCTGCGCCGGTTGCGGGGAGCGCCGGCAGTCAAGCGGAGCGCCCGCTATCGTTGCGTGCTTGTTCTCATCTCGACAGTGAATGCCGTTCCCCAGGTGTTCGAGGGGAGCGTGGCCGGCCGAATGCTGGAGGAACCGCGAGGCATGAACGGCTTTGGCTACGATCCTTTCTTCTGGAGCGCCGAGCTTGGTAAAACCTTCGGCGAGGCGACGGCCGAGGAAAAAGACCGGGTGAGCCATCGGGGAAGGGCGCTGGCGGAACTGATCGGCGTGCTGCGATAGCCCGTTTCTCATTCCCCGTGTACTGTTCATCCCGAATTCGGGGCGTAGCTCAGCCCGGTAGAGCGCCTGCTTTGGGAGCAGGAAGTCGTCGGTTCGAATCCGGCCGCCCCGATGGTACGTACTGCGTGATGCGTGACTGGTGACGGGTGACGAGTCACTGATCTCGGTTGGGCTCCACCCGTCACGCGTCACTCGTTACCTGTCACTCATGATGCGCCACCAAGGATCGTCGCTGCCCCTCTTCCGCTGGCCCTCGCTGCTCAAGGCCCCCATTACCGGAGGGCTTGCTGTCGTCTTGGCGCTCAATGCCCCCGCGATGGCGTTGATGCATGCGCGGCAAGTCGCCGGGCCGATGGCGCCGATGGCGTCCGGCCGGATGCCAGCCCACCACCC
>JBIOIC010000132.1:0-6417 GCA_044449625.1 Gemmatimonadales bacterium
GGTCGCGGCGCTCGCCGAGTGGGGTTTTGCGCCGGCCGGGGGGATCGTCATCGCGCCGGAATCGAAGCCGGCGCCGCATCCTTCGCTCCGCGTCGCCGTCGGCGAGCATCCCGTCCCCGGAGCGGGCTCCCGGGCCGCCGCCACGGCGCTCGGCACGGCGGTGCGCGAAGTGCAGAAAGGGGACGAGGTCTGGGTCCTCCTCTCCGGCGGCGCCACCAGTCTCGTCGCGGCACCGGTTGAGGGTATCCCCGACGCCGACCTCGAATGGCTCTACACCCGCCTGATGCGGAGCGGACTCGACATCCGGGCCCAGAACCAGATCCGCAAGCGCTTCTCCCGCTGGAGCGCGGGGCGATTGGCTGTCGCCCTCGACGGTGCCGCCATTCGACTCCTCGTCATCTCGGACGTGGTGGGTGACGATCTCCTCACCATCGGTTCCGGTCCTTGCGTTCCCGACCCCTCCAGCGCGCTCGATGTGCGCCGCGCCCTCGAGGCGACTCCGCTCTGGAGCGCCCTCCCCACCCCACTGCGCGAGTATCTCGATGCGGTTGCCGCCGGGCGGCTCCCCGAGACACCCAAGCCGGAGGCCCCCGTCTTCGACGCCGTGACCGGCGAGATCATTTCCAGTAATCGGGCAGCGGTGGCCGGGGCGGCGCGGAAGGCGGAGGCGCTCGGTTTCGCCACCGTGGTCAATACCAAGCCGCTGGTGGGTGAAGCGGCTGATGCCGGGCGACGGGTGGCGGAGTGGATCCTGGCGCGACCCCCGCTCGCGAAGACGCCGGGGGCGCGCTCCTGGTGCATGATCTGGGGCGGAGAGACGACGGTGACGCTGGGCGACACTCGCGGACTCGGCGGTCGCTGTCAGGAGCTCGCCCTCGCCGCGGCCGAGCGATTGGCCGGCGCCGGCGCTCGCCCCGGGCTTCGGGTATTGGCGCTCGGCACTGATGGCCGTGATGGTCCGACCGATGCCTCGGGCGCGGTGGCCGATGCCGAGACCTGGGGAAAGATCCGCGCCGCGGGACTCGATCCCGCCGCCGCCCTCGCGAGCCACGACGCCTATCCCGCCCTCGATGCCGCCGGCGCCCTGGTCCGCCTCGGCCTCACCGGCACGAACGTGATGGACCTGGTGATCGCGCTGGAGCTGGGGAGCGGGTAAGGCGGTAAGGCGGTAAGGCGGTAAGGCGGTAAGGCGGTAAGGCGGTAAGGCGGGCGAAGCTCGGCACACGGAGTTGGATGTGCAAGAGGAACCTTCCCGAGCAGAGCGAGGGACCTACCTTGCTGGCATCAAGACCAGAAACAGCACTCCGATAGCGGCGGGCAAGGTCCCTCCGTCGCTTCGCTCCCTCGGGATGACACTCGGGTGTGCAAGAGCTGTCATCCCGAGCGGAGCGAGGGACCTATCTTGTCGGCATCGAGGCCAGAAACAACGCTCCGATAACGGCGGGCAAGGTCCCTCCGTCGCTTCGCTCCCTCGGGATGAAACTGAAGGGCACGAAGCTGCACGAAGAGGCACGGAGAACTGCGTGTGAGAGTGGTCTCAAGCACGGAGATCCGCCTGCACGACCACAACAACGGCTGTCCTTCGTGAATCTTCGTGCCCCTTCGTGTTCTTCGTGGTTGAAGCTGTCCTCCCCCGATCGAGATGCCCGCTACCGGCCGAGCACCGCATTGGCGAACCGCTCCGGCGCGCCGTCGGAATGTCCGAGGAAGAGATCAGGCTCCAGCACCTCAAGCTCCATCAGCCGGAACTCACCATCGACATCGAGCCCGTCGACCCGGGCGTAGAGGAGCGGTTCCTTGACCGCGTCGATCACGCGCTCCGCCTGGGCCAGCAACGCCGGTGTCGGCACCATCGGGACGGCGCTTCCGCCATGCTCCACCTGCACCCGGAAATCTCCGCTCCGGGGACGCTTGACCACCGCGTGGCTGAACCGCTTTCGGAAAAAAAGCAGCGACCACTCCCCCTGGGCTTGGATCTCCGGCATGAAGCGCTGGACGATCAACCCCGAGCGCGCGAGCAATGGCCCGAGTCGCTCCTGATGCGCCGCCGCCTCGGCGGGCGAAGTGACCCAGGTGTTGAATGCGCCGGCCGAGATGGTCGGCTTGACTACCGCCCGCTCCCAACCCTCTTCCCGCAGGATGGCGGCCAGATCGATCGCGGTCCCCCGCTCCACCCAATGGGTCGGCGCCAGCGGCACGCCGAGCTCGCGGAGATAGACCTTGTCGAGGTTCCAGCGGAGGACGTGGGTCCGGTTCTCGACCAGAACGCCGGCCCGATCGAGCCGGTCGAACCAGGCGCGGAAATCGTCTTGATGGTCGAAGTAATCCCAGGGCGATCGCACCACGACCTGGTCGTAGGCCGACCAGTCGACGGCCGGGTCGTTCCAGACGACGGGAACGACCGTGGCCCCGGCCCGCTGCAGCGCATCGCGTCCGAGGCGGTCACTGGGCGTGAGATCCTGGAGTGCGCGCGAGGTGACGAAGGCGATCCGGGGCCTGGAACTCAGAGCTGGCCCCCGACGAGGCCGTAGAGGAGGAGGAGGAGGACGAGCGCGGTGACGGCGATGTAGGTCCGGTCCCGCTCGCGGACAAAGGCGACGAGGGAGAGAGCGACCCGCATGATCGGCGTCACGATCAGGAGGAGGATCCCGAGCTGCATCAGCGCCCGGGGGCTTCCGGAAAGGACGCCGGTGACGATCGCGGGTATCCCGGTCGCGGCGTCACCGCTGAAATGACGGAACTCGGCGGCGTCCGATCCGCGCGCAAACAGGAACGCGACGACGCCGAACACGCCGACCGTCGCGGCCAGTGCCACCCCCCAGCGGAGGACGTTGCCGATGACCAGTTCCATCGGGTCGTGTCCCGGAAGCTGCTTCCCGCTCATAGCGCCCCCGAGAGGGCTTTGTAGAGCATCTGGATGGCGAAGACCACCATCACCACGGTGAAGAGGGTCCGCAGGTGGCGCACCTTGGCGACCGTCAGTATCCGGGCGCCGAGCAGGGCGCCGGTCAGGACTCCGAGCATCACCGGGACGGCGAGGATCGGATCGATGTAGCCGCGATGGAGATAGACCCCGGCGCTCGCGGCGGCGGTGACGCCGATCATGAAATTGCTGGTGGTGGTGGAGACCTTGAAGGGGAGCCGCATCGCCTGGTCCATCGCGAGGACCTTGATGATCCCCGATCCGATGCCGAGGAGGCCGGAGAGAACCCCCGCAATCAGCATCAGACCGAGCCCCTGGGGAACCCGCTGCACCGTGTAGTGGCGGGGACCATCGGGAGTCGGAAAGGTGGAGTTGAGCCGCAGCCGATCGGCCCAGGGGTGGGCCGGCGCGTCACTGCCGTGATCGGGATGGGACCGGAGTGAATTGACCGCCGACCAGAGCAGGACCAGGCCGAAAATCGTACCGATCACGCTGGTCGGGACGATCCCCGCAAGATAGGCACCTACCAGGGCTCCGAGCACGGTGCCCACCTCGAGCAGCATTCCGATGCGGATATTGGTGTATCCCTCCCGGACGTAGGCCGCCGCCGCGCCTGACGACGTCGCGATGACCGAGACCAACGAGGCCCCCACGGCATAGCGGATGTCAACGCCGAAGCCCAGGGTGAGGAGGGGGACGATGATGATCCCGCCGCCGAGGCCGGTGAGGGCGCCGAGCAACCCGGCCCCGATGGAGCCGAGCGCGAGCAGGAGCGTGAGCGGAAGAAGGGTCAGCCGGGGCTCAGGGTGACGGGTGACGGGTGACCGAAGGTTGGCACACAGAGCATCGAGCGCAAGAGGAACCTTCCCGTGCTACGCGAGGGACGGTTCTGCTATCACTCGCGGCTATTCACGCGACAGCCTACGCGGCTGTTCGCGCCCACACGAACCTCAGACCCGATCGGTGACCTTGAACTCGTGCGCGGCGAGCAGCGCCAGAAGCGCCGCCTGGTGCTCCTGCCCCCGGGTCTCGACGTAGAGAACGATCTCCACGTCCCGCACCGAGATGTCAGCGAAGGCGCGCCGGTGGCTCACTTCGAGCACATTGGCCCCCGCGCTCGCCACCAGTTGCGTCAGCTGCGCCAGGTGTCCGGGGCGATCCGGAACGGTGACGGTGAGCCGAGCGAGCCGGCCATCGGCCACGAGTCCGCGATCCACGATTCGCTCCACCAGATTCACGTCGATGTTCCCGCCCGAGAGGATCATCACCACGACATCCTGTTCCCCGCAGGGCAGCGCTCCGGCCAGCAGCGCCGCCAGTGGAACCGCCCCCGCCCCTTCGGCCAGCAGCTTCTGGCGCTCCAGCAACAGATGGACCGCACCGGCAATCTGCGCTTCGTCCACGGCGACGATATCATCCACGTAGCGTTCGATCAGGGGAAAGGTGCGCTCGCCCAGCCGCTTGACCGCGATGCCGTCCGCGATGGTCTCCGATGACTCGATGGTGACGATCTTCCCCGCCCGGCGCGAGGCGAGCGCCGAAGCGGCTGCCGCGGCCTCGACGCCGTAGATCCGGATCTCCGGACGCTGCTCCTTGATCGCGACGGCGATCCCGCCGATCAACCCGCCGCCGCCGATCGGCACCACCACCGCCGTCAACCCGGGGACTTGCTCCAGCAACTCCAGGCCGATCGTTCCCTGCCCCGCGATCACCCGTTCATCGTCGAACGCGTGTACCAGCACCCGCCCCTCCTCCACTTCGATGCGCTGAGCCTCGACGATCGCTTCCGAGAGCGTCGCCCCGTGGAAACGCACCCCGGCGCCGAAGCGCTCGGTGTTGGCCACCTTGATGAGTGGGGTGTGCTGCGGCATCACCACTTCCACCGGCACCCCGAGCCGGGCGCCGTGGTACGCCACCGCCTGGGCGTGGTTCCCGGCGCTGGCCGTGACGACACCGCGGGTGCGCTCGGTCGGGGTCAGATCGAGCAACCGGTTCAAGGCACCGCGATCCTTGAACGACCCGGTGCGCTGGGCGCTCTCGAGCTTGAGGTGCAGCGCGCCCGGTATCCGATCCCGGAGCGCCAGCGCCGGGATGGCCGGCGTACGCACCACGACCGGGCCAATGCGCTCGGCGGCGACGCGGATATCGGCGAGTGTGGGCACGGGGGATCAGCCTCGAGGCGGGGGTGGGGTTGTGCCAACGGTCACTCTCAACATAGCGATGCCCGGCCCGATCGTGACAGGCGTTGACGCCGCGGCGCCGACCCGGCGATGATTGGACGTCATTCATCTTGAGGATGCGGCGATGGGACCACGGATTGATTACGCCAAGGCGGCGCCAGGAGCGGTACAGGCAATGCGCGGGCTGGAGCGCTACCTCCACGAATGCGGGCTGGAGCGCCCGCTGCTGGAGCTCATCAAGCTCCGCGCCTCCCAACTCAATGGCTGCGCCTATTGCCTGGACATGCATTCCAAGGATGCGCTCGCCAACGGGGAGACGCCCCAGCGGCTCCACGTGCTCAGCGCCTGGCGGGAAGCCCCGTTCTACTCCCCTCGCGAGCGCGCCGCCCTCGCCTGGACCGAAGCGGTGACCCGGCTCGACGACGGGGTCCCCGACGAACTCTTTCAGAGCGTCCGCGAGCAGTTCAACGAACACGAGCTGACGGACCTGACGCTCGCCATCGTCGCGATCAACGGCTGGAACCGGCTCGCCATCGGGTTGGGCGCCGAGGTCGGCAGCTACCAGGTGCCTACTCAGAGCGGCAAGCCCGATGCTGTTCGTCGATAACGGCGGAAGCACCGACGCCCATCGAAATCTCGCGCTGGAGGAATACATCCTCCGGCACCGGATGGGCGAGGAGGATCTCCTGCTCTTCTACGTCAACGCCCCCGCCATCATCATCGGGCGGAACCAGAACACGATCGAGGAGATCGCCGCCGAACGGGTCGCGGAGCGCGGCATCCGGGTGGTCCGCCGGATCTCCGGCGGCGGCGCGGTCTACCACGACCTCGGCAACTTGAACTTCAGCTTCATGACCCGCGACGTGGGCGGGCGCTTCAATCGCTACGAGACCTTCAACCGCCCGGTCGTGGAGGTCCTCCAGGCCCTCGGCGTGCCGGCGGAGATCGGCGGGCGGAACGACATCCTGGCCGGCGGGCGGAAGATCTCCGGCAACGCCCAGTTCGCGAGCGCCGATCGGATGCTGAGCCACGGGACCCTCCTCCTCGACTCCAACCTCGATGACGTGACCGCGGCGCTCCGTCCCAAACCGGGGAAAGTCGAATCGAAGGGGGTCAAGTCGGTGCGGAGCCGGGTCGCCAATATCAGTGAATTTCTCTCCGCCCCGATGTCGGTGGTTGCGCTGCGGGACCGGATACTGGAACGGCTCTTCGGCACCCGCGACCGCGCAAAGATCCCGACTGTCCTCCTTGGAGCTGCCGACTGGGAAGCGGTGGAGGAGTTGCGGGCGAAGAAGTACGGCACCTGGGACTGGA
>JBIOIC010000133.1:0-6366 GCA_044449625.1 Gemmatimonadales bacterium
GAGACTTCGCCATTCGGACCGGTCCTCTCGGGGGTAGGTCGGCCTTCCTGGAACGGCAATCTACTCTACTCTAAGGATACCAATCGGCCCGCCGGTTTCAACGGGTGGGCCTGCGCCAGACAATCCTGCCACCCACCAGTGGCAGTTCGACCCGCCCGGGGAGGGTCTCCCCCCGGAAGGGGGTGTTCCGGCTCTTGGACCGGAACTCCTCCGGCCGCACCACCCACTTGGCCTCGGCGTCGAACATCACGATATCGGCCGGCGCACCCACGGCGAGGGTCCCCCCCGGCAGATGGAAGATCTGCGCCGGTCGGGTGCTCATCCGGTGCAGCAGCTCCGGCAGCGTCAGCACACCGGGAGCGACCAGCTCGCGGAGCGCCAGGCCGAGCGCCGTTTCGAGACCGAGGATCCCGTTCGGGGCATCATCGAACTCCCGCTCCTTGGCATCATAGTGGTGCGGGGCGTGGTCGCTCGCAATGACGTCGATCACGCCTTCCTTCAACGCCTGGCGGATCGCCTCGCGGTCGGCCGCTTCCCGGAGCGGCGGATTCATCTTGGCGTTGGTGTCGTACCCTTCGCACCGCTCGTGGGTCAGCGTGAAGTGGTGCGGCGTCGCCTCGGCGGTGACGTTCAATCCCTTTTCCTTGGCGCGGCGGATCAGGTCGACCGAGCCGCGGGTGCTCATATGGCAGAGGTGGATGTGACCGCCGGTGAGTTCGGCGAGGATGCAGTCGCGGGCGACGTGGATCTCCTCCGCCGCCGACGGAATCCCCTTCAGGCCGAGCCGGGTGGCGACGACTCCCTCGTGCATCGCCCCGCCCTGGGCGAGCGGCGTGTCCTCGCAGTGATCAGCGACCGGAATGCCGAAGACCTTGGCGTACTCGAGCGCCGTCCGCATGATGTGGCTCGACATCACCGGCTTCCCATCGTCGCTCACGCCGACGGCACCGGCGCCGACCAGTTCACCGAACTCCGCCAGCCGCTCCCCCTTCTGCCCCACCGTGATGCAGCCGATCGGATAGACCCGGGCCATCTGGGCCTTCCGCGCCTGGCCCACGATGAAGCCGACCGCCGCCTGGGTATCGGTGACCGGGTCGGTGTTGGGCATCGCGCAGACGGCGGTGAAGCCGCCGGCCGCCGCCGCCGCCGCCCCGGTCGCGATCGTTTCCAGGTCCTCGAATCCCGGCTCGCGGAGATGGACGTGCAGATCGATCAACCCCGGCGCGATCACCTTCCCCTTGGCGTCGACGATCTCGGCACCGTCGGGCGCGCCGATGTTCCGCCCCACCGCCTCGATCCGGCCATCGAGCACCAGGACATCGGCGACGCCGTCAGCGTTCCGGCTCGGGTCGATGACCCGGCCGCCCTTGAAGAGGAGCGGGTTCACGCTTCGCCCCCCGCCTTCCCAGCCGCCTTCGACCCCTCGGCCGTCCCGCCGGCCAGGAGGTAGAGCACCGCCATCCGGACTGCGACGCCGTTGGTCACCTGCGGGAGGATGACGCTGTGGGGGCCGTCGGCGACATCGCTGTCGATCTCAACGCCGCGATTCATCGGGCCGGGGTGCATGATCACGAGATCCTTGGGGGCGCGGGCCAGCCGCTCGCTGGTGACGCCGAAGACACGGTTGTACTCGCGGAGCGAGGGGATGAATCCGGCATTCATCCGCTCCAGCTGCAGCCGGAGGATGTTGAGCGCGTCGGCCCACTGGATCGCGTCCTCGATCCGGGGCAGTACCGTCACTCCGAGCTCCTCGATCCCGCGGGGGAGGAGCGTCGGCGGGCCGCAGACTGCGACCTCGGCGCCGAGCTTCAGGAGCCCCCAGATATTGGAGCGCGCCACCCGGCTGTGGAGCACGTCGCCGCAGATGGCGACCTTGAGTCCCGCGATCTTCCCGAACTTGTCGCGGAGCGTCAGGAGATCGAGGAGGCCCTGAGTCGGGTGCTCGTGCTTCCCGTCGCCGGCATTGATCACGTTGGAGGCGATCCGGTCTCCCAGGAACTGCGCCGCGCCGGACGAGCCGTGGCGGATGACGACCATGTCGATCCGCATTGCCTCGAGGTTCCGCGCCGTATCGACCAGGGTCTCCCCCTTGGAGACCGAAGAGCCGGAGGCGGCCACATTCACCGTATCGGCGGAGAGGCGCTTCTCGGCGAACTCGAAAGAGATCCGGGTGCGGGTCGAGGCCTCGAAGAAGAGGTTGACGATCGTCTTCCCCCGGAGTGCCGGGACCTTCTTGATCTGCCGCTCGCTCACTTCCTTGAACGGCTCGGCGGTATCGAGGATGAGCCGGATCTGATCGGCGGAAAGGGGTTCCAGGCCGGTGAGATCCTTGCCGAGCGCGGGAGGAGTGATCTTCATGGGGCGGTCCGGGCCACCAGCTCGACCGCGTCGCGGCCATCGAGCTCGGAGACTTTGACGTCGACCCGGTCGGCCGCGGTCACCGAGACCGTGGCGCCGACGACATCGGCCTGGATCGGGAGCTCCCGTCCGCCGCGGTCGACGAGGACGCAGAGGAGGACCCGCTTGGGGCGGCCGAAGTCGGCGAACTCATCGAGGGCCGCACGGATGGTGCGCCCGGTGTAGAGGACGTCGTCGACGATGACGACGGTCCGGCCGTCGAGATCGGGAAGACGGGTCTCGCCCACCACGGGCCGAGGGCCGATGGCCTGGAGATCGTCGCGATAGAGGGTGATGTCGAGCTTGCCGCGCGGGAGGGAGACTGATTCGGCGCCTTCGATGAGCTTGGCGATTCGTTCGGCGAGTTCCACACCGCGTCGCTGGATGCCGACGATCACGAGCCCATCGGTGCCGCCGCATCGTTCAACGACTTCGCTCGCCATCCGGGCGAGGGCCCGAGCGATGGCCTTGGAATCGAGGAGCAGCCGGGGGCCGGTCATCGAGGCCAGAAGCTAGTCCGGCGCGGGGTGGTTTACAACCCCGGCATATCCATTCCCCCCTCCATCGCCGGCCCCATCGTGGGCGCCCGGGCGCTGATCCGGGGCCGGAGCCGGACAAAGAGCGCGAGTCCGGCCGGAGTCCCCGTCCCATACACCGGCCGCAGAGCCGCCGGCACCAGTCCGATCTCGCCCCGAATGCCCGCGTCGAGCGCGAGCGGTCCCATCGCCGCGATGCCGCGGACATATCCGAGCGAGAGCGCCCCCAGGTTGAAGCGGGTCTCCGGCGGTCCCGCCACGACCAGGTCCTCGGCGGTCTTCCGGACGAACGTGACCCGCCCGAACAGCGCGTTCCGGTCATCGAGCCGGAGGTCCGACTCCAGCACCAAACTCTGTTCGAACGCTTCCGCCGGCTGGCCCGGCGCCAGATGCTGGTTGGCGCCGTAGATGAGCGCGGTGGCCCACTCCCCTGAGCGCCCGGCCGGCCGCGTGTACATCATCGACGTGCCGATCCGATGCTGCGATTGCTCGGGATGCAACCCCTCCGGGCTCCGGAGAAAACCATAGCTGGCGTTCAGGCTCCAGTTGGGCGCTGGATTCACGTCCAGGCGCACACTCCAGGAGTCGAGCGGCCGGAGTTCGATGGCATAGCGCCGCTCATCGGGCTCGCGGCCGTTGAACCAGGAGACCTCGAGCTTGACGCCGTGGGTAAAGACCCCCGCCGTGAGCACCCCGAACGTGATGTGGGTGACGTCCTGCCAATGATGGGCAATCGAGGCGAAGGGATCGTCCACCGCGCTGGGCCGGTGCATAAACGCGACCGGACCGAGCGCCGGCTCCCCGACCGGAGCCACATAGAGCGACACGCCGAGGCCGGGGGAGACCGGCCGCTCGTAGAGGGCCGAGAGCTCCATGAAGAGGTTGTGCGGGTGCTGGCGATCATGCAGCGGGAGACCCTGATACGATTCCCCGCTCTGCAGCAGCAACGGATACCCGCCCCCCGCGACGGTCAGCGGCTCGGCGCTCAGCATCGTGTTGAATCGCAGCATCCCTCCCCCGGCATTCCGCATCGCCATCAGCATCAGCCAGTTGGTGCTGCCGATCTGGTCCGCCCCCCGCGGCGTGCCCTGATGGTCGCCGTACAGGACGACGTCGCCGTGCCCCATCAGCATCCACTTTCCGGCCATTGCGGTGAACTCCCGCAGCGATGAGGCATCCGGAATCCACGAAGTGCCCGATCCCATTCGCGAATGTGGAACGTCGAGCGGCTCGTTCATCGTGGCCATCGCGGCGGGGAGACCAGGGGTGATCGAGTCGTGCGGCAGCGTGTGTTCTTGCCCCAGGAGGGGGCGCGCCGATGCCAGGGTGAGGCAGACACCGGCCGCGATGGCGGCCAAGATCGAACGGTACATGGAGAATCCTCTTGTCAGTCGTGAACGAAAGCAGCAGCGACTTGGACTAGAGGATCCGTTGTGGAGGTGGGGTGGGTCCTTCAGAGATGACGGAGTCGTAGCGCTCGGACGGCGATGCGATGGATGCGCCGGATGCATCGTCACGCATCCATCGTCCGGAACCCGCGGCAAGGGCGACCACGCCACCGCTGGAGCAGGAGGGCGCCAGCGCGCAACCGGTGGGCGGGCAGTGCGGACAGTCATGTTCCGGCGCGCCCTGAAGAGTTGGCTGACCGACGGACCCCGTCGAACCGAAATGATGGATCATCCCCGCCATAGGCGCAGCGGTGCCGGACTCATCAGCGTGACAGGGGCGCCCGATTGCTGGCAGCGACAGCACGAGACCCGGGTTGGCGAGCGCGAGGAGGAAGGCGAGCCAGCGTGCGCGACGGAGACGGCGGAGCATGGGAGAAATCTACTCCGGGCTGGCGGCGGCGTGCGATGTGGCTCTCGGCGCCACTCCCCGCCCCGGCCGCACCAACCGGAGCCCCATCAAGAGGACAAAACCTGTGCCCCAGAGGAGCGGGGTCCGGATGTCGAGCTTCTGCACCATAGCGAAGTGGATGAGGCCGAGGACCACGGCGACGTAGATCCAGCGATGCAGCTTGATCCAGCGCTTCCCCATCTTCCGGATCGAGGCATCGGTCGAGGTGAGCGCGAGCGAGAGCAGGATGAGGAAGGCGGCGAAACCGAAGTAGATCCGCGGGTGCTTGACCGTGTCGGCCAGGATCCGGCCGGCATCGAGCGATTGATCGAAGACGAGATAGATGAGGAGATGGAGTGCGGCGTAGGTAAAGGCCCAGAGCCCCAGCATCCGGCGCAGCTTGATGAGTTCCCCGAGGTGGGCCAGCCGCCGGAGCGGGGTGATGGTAAGGGTGGCGAGGAGGAGCGCCAGGCAGGAAATCCCGGTGACGTGCTGGATGTGGCGCACCGGGTCGGGACCGAGATCGCCACCGAGGAACGCTTCGCGCAGGAGATTGAGCAGCGGAAGGAGTGCGGCCACGAACGCGAGCGGCTTTGCCACCCGCGTCACCCACTGTAGCCGGGTCATGCGATGCTCAGAAGTTGGCCCGGAGATCCATCCCGGCGTACATCGAAGCGACCTGATCGGCGTAGCCGTTGAACATCAGGGTGGGGCGCCGGAAGAACTCACCGAGGCGGCGTTCGCGGGCCTGGCTCCAGCGGGGATGGTCCACCGTCGGGTTCACGTTGGCGTAGAAGCCGTACTCGTTCGAGGCGGCGCGCTGCCAGGTGTTCAGGGGCTGCTGCTCCACAAAGCGGATCTTGACGATCGCCTTGGCTCCCTTGAAGCCGTACTTCCACGGCATCACCAGCCGGAGCGGCGCCCCGTTCTGCGGCGGGGTGGGCTTTCCATATATCCCGGTGACCAGGAGGGTGAGGGGGTGCATCGCCTCGTCGAGCCGGAGCCCTTCGACATAGGGCCAGGGGAGCACTCCTTCGGTCTGCCCCGGCATCTTGGAGGGATCAAGCACCGTGGTGAACTCGACGAATTTGGCCTTGGAGGTCGGTTCGAAGCGCCGCAGGACCTGGCCGAGCGGCACCCCGTTCCACGGCACCACCATCGACCAGGCCTCGACACAGCGGTGGCGATAGGTCCGGTCCTCGATCGCGAGCCCCTTGAGCAGGAGATCGACATCCACCGTGGCTGGCTTGGCGCACTCCCCTTCTACCGTGATGGTCCAGGGACGGGTCTTGAAGTTGGCTGCGAGCCCCCGTACCTCTCCCTTGTCGGTGCTGAACTCGTAGTAGTTGTTGTAGCCGGTGATGGTGTCGTATGGAGTCAGCTTGTCGTCGTCGGGACCGAAGCGCTTGAAGCGGGACCCCAGAATCGGAATGTTGATCGCGGCCAGCCCCGCCCCGGTGATCCCCGCCGCGACCAGAAACTCCCGGCGATTCCAGAAGAAATGCTGCGGCGTAATCTCGGAGGAGTTGATGTCGGTGGGGCGGCGGATCAGCATAGGGGCCTGGGTGGAGGAGCTGAGAGCTAAGAGCTAAGAGCC
>JBIOIC010000134.1:0-6298 GCA_044449625.1 Gemmatimonadales bacterium
GGCGCGGCCGCGCTGCTGCTCCTGGCGGAGGAATCCGCCGCGGAAGCGCCGCCGCCGCGCTCCCTGCTCCTGGTCTGGTCCACCGCCGGCGAACAGGGACACTTCGGCGCCCAGTGGGCCGCCAGCCACTTGCCGGCCCCGGCCGACAGCATCGCCGCCGCGCTCGAGTTCGAGATGGTCGGACGCGGGGCATCAGATACGCTGTACGATGTCGGCACCGGACAGATATCAGCCGCGCTCTCCCACTTGGCGGATTCCATCGGCAGCGCCGCGACACCACCCGTCCGGTGGTTCCATTCCCCCGCCCCGATTCCCGCACCGAGCCGTCCGCTCTATTGCCAATCCGACCTCGGCGCCTTCGTGCGCCTCGGGATCCCCGGCTTGGAGCTGAACGGCGGGCCGTATCCGGAGTATCGCCGCCCCGATGACGCGGCCGGGACCGTCGACGGGGCCAAGATCGCGCGGGTCGCGGCCTTCGCCACCGAGCTCTCCCGCGCCGTGGCGGCGCTCCCCCGGCGCCCGACGGTCGATTCCGCGGGAAGCTGCCGGTAGAGACCTTCGCCGCGCCAGATCAAGAATGCCAACGAGCCTCCGCGATCATCACGGAGGCTCGTTCGCGCCTGGGCGGGGCAGCGGAGAGGTCAGCTACTCATCGAGGCCCAGATCCATCCCCCAGCGCGCGAGCGAGATCGGGAGTCCGCCGTAGCCGAGGAGCGTGTCGTGGAATGCCTTGATCGGGGCATCGCCCCCCGCTCGCGCGCGCCAGGACTCGTGCAACTGCTCGATCTCGCGGCATCCGACGGCTGCCGCGAGCGAATAAGTCGGCCAAGCACAGGCGCGCCGCACGTCGACCAGCGCGGCACCGTGGCTCAGGGGAACGTGGCCGGTCAGATATTCGACCGCGTCCGCCGGAGTCATCCCTCGGGTATGGAGCCCGACGTCGACGACCACCAGCGCGGCCGCGTGCAGTAACGCGCATTGGTGGAAGAGCTCCTCCTCCGCCGACTCGGCGAATCCCGCCTTGTACATCATATCGGCGGCGTAGAGCGCCCATCCATCGACCGCCACCGGGGTCACAATGAAGCGGCGGATCTCCGACAGGAGGCCGGCGGCCCGGGCGCGATGCATCTGGTGCCCTGGACAGACCTCCCGCAGCACGGTAAAGGTCAACTCCCACTCGGCGAGGGGAAGCCCCGGAGGGGTCAGATACAGCACTCCCGGCGCTTCGTAGCCCGCAATCGGAATGAGGGGGCGGAGGAATTCCGGCGTCTCCAGGATGCGGACATCCCCCGGAGGCGGGGTCAGGAGCCCGCGATCGTCCACGAACTTTCGGGCCCGGGTCACCTCCCGCAGCACCCGGAGCTGATGGTCGGCGCCGACGGGATGCTCGCGCCGCAGCCGTTCGATCAGCGTCCGGAAGTCGGCACCCGCCTCGACCCGACTCGCCGCCTCCGACATCGCGGCAGTCAACTCCTCCACTCTCCGCTGGCCCCAGCGCCAGAGTTCGGGCGCGCCGGAGTGCAGCGCGTGCTCGAAATGGAGGCGATGATCGAATTCATCTTCACCCACGGCGAAGGCCGAGGCCTCGGCGATCGGCGCCACGCCGGCCCGGAGCCGTTCGCCGAACGTCACCAGGGCGGCATCGGCGGCGAGCGCGGCGGCCTCCAGGCGCGACCCGAGCTCCGGGAGCCAGCGGCGGCCGAAGGCCGCGAGCTCCGCGGGCAGCCGCCGCGCCGCGGGGATCAGCTCGATCGCTTCATCCACGAACACCACCGCCGGGCTCCGCAGCGTCGCTTCGGCTTCCGCCAGCGCCGCCGGGGCCGCTTCGAGCCGCGCGAGCGCCGCCTGGGCCCGGGCGGGCAAGGATGCGCCGGAGTATGCAATGAGCGATTGCCACGCCTGACAGATGCCGGCGAGCCAGGCCGCGGGATTGTGGCGATGGGGGCCTTCGGTCTCGAACCGGAAGATCGTGGTGCGGAGATCGTCGAGCAGCGCGGTGCGGTCGATCTCCTCATCGTCGTCCACCGCCAGTTCTTCGATCGCGCCCGCCAGCGACCGGAGGGTCGCGAGCTGCAGCCGGACCGACTCGGCGTCGAGCATCGGGAGCAGCCCGTCCGACGCGGCATTCCCGGCACGGGTCCCCTGCGCCGGATCGAAGAGCCAGCGCACGTCGAGGTACGACCGGCAGAGTTCACCGAGTCCCGACATCAGCGGGGCTGCTCCCCGGTCATCCGGCCGACCCGCGGCCGTAGCGGTCGGTAACGCGCACCAGATCGTCGAGCTCCGGAGTGGACGCCTCGAGGATGTCGCAGTCGGTGACCGCTTCGACCTGATGCACCACCAGCGGCGCAATGTGGAGCGACGTGCCGGCGAAGACACGCCGCTCCGTCAGATCGCGCTCCGTGCCCGAGCGGAAGATCATCTCGCCCGAGAGCAGGTGCATCGTCTCGTCCTTTTTGTGGTGGTACTGCACGCTCAGGGCGTGACCCGCCTTCACGTGGAGAATCTTCCCCACGTAGCGATCGGTCCGGGCCCAGATGAGCTCGTGGCCCCACGGCTTCTCCACCCGATACGGCAGGTCCATCACGCCTCCAGGGAGTGCAATTGAAAGGAAGAGGGCGCCGTCACGCAGGCCCGCACGCAGACGCCGCAGCCGACACACCCTTCGGCCTTGAGGACGGGGTGACCGTCGGCGTCCATCGCGAGCGCCTTGGGCCCGATCGGGCAGGCCTGGGCGCAGACACCGCAGGTGGAGCCGTGAAAGGTGATGCAGCGCTCGGGAATCAATTCCACCGCATTCAGGCGATACCCCTCCCACCCGTTCGGCGGAAGGGTCAGCGCCGGCGTGGGACACGCCTGTACGCACGGCATGTCGGGACAGGCCGTGCACGGCTGCAAGGTCGGGTCGAGGTACGGCGTTCCCGCCGCGAGACCGGCGTCCGTCGGCGCTTTCCGGATCGCGTGCGGCGGGCAGACGTCGAGACAGGCCCCGCAGCGGGTGCACGCCGCCAGGAAACCGATCTCAGGCAGCGCGCCGGGAGGGCGGGAGAAACGTTGCTGCAACACCCGCTTCTCGGTCCGCTCCACCAGCCCTTCGAGGTACTGGCCCACGACCCCTCGGAGGAAGTCACGCCGCTCGCCGCCGGGAGGATTGAACATGGGGGAAAGATAGCGCGGGGTGGGTGACGGGTGACGGGTGACGGGTGACGGGGCCCGAAGGTGCGCATATGAAGTCGTATGCGCCACCGGTGTCATCCCGATCGGAGCGAGGGAGGGATCTTGCCCGCCTGACCTGACCCTCACCCCCAGCCCTCTCCCTGCGGGAGAGGGGAGCAGATCCCGCGAGGCCGGTGGCCGAATCGAACGCCGACGCCCGCGGCCGGAGTGAGTTGGAAGAGGCACGGCACAGTATGAGACCCGCGCCGGCGACAAGAAGTATCCTTTTCCGGCGCGAGGGCCCCCCACAACGCAATGAGGGCGACGCAAGCGTCGCCCTCGCACCACCCGCCGCCAGACGGGCCTTACTTCGCCAGCAGCACCCGCCGGAGCGTCACCATCTTCCGTCGCACCGAGCCATCATACCGCCGGTCGCCAACCTGGACCACGGCGCCGCCGAGCAGGGCCGCATCGGTCCCGAAGCTCGCCAACACCGTCTTGTCGAGCGCCTTGGTGAGCGCCGCCACGATCTCCTTCTGCTGCGCCGCATCGGCCACCCGGGCCAGCGTGACCCGCGCCCGCACCCGGTTCAACTTCACATCGAGCAGGGTGAGATACTCGGTCGCGATCTGACGGAACAACCCCTGCCGTCCCCGCTTGACCACCGCCTGCAGGAAGAGCACGAAACCCTTCGGCGCCTTTGGGAGCGCGTCGGCCAGGAGCTTCGACTTCTCCCCCTTGGTGACCCGGGGTGACAGCAGCACCGCCTCCACCCGCGGCGCCAGTTCGATGGCGCCCGCGACGGCATCGATCAATGCGGCGTACTCGGCCCCCTTGCCCTCCTTCTCCGCCAGCGCGAAGAGCGCCTCGGCGTAGTTGCGGGCGACGGCGAGCGTGCTCACTTCCCCGGCTCCAGCGCGGTCAGATACTCCTGCACAATCTTCCGGTCCTGCTCGGCCTGGAGCCGCTGGCCGATCAGCTTCCCCGCCGCCGCGAGCGCCAGGTCCACCGCTTCACGCCGAAGCTCCGCCACCGCACGGTCCTTCTCCGCCGCGATCTCCCGCCGTGCGCGCGCCAGCAGCTCGTCCCCCTCGGCGCGGGCCTTCTCGAGCCCCAGCTGCCGCTCGCGATCGGCGGCCGCCTTGGCATCGGCGAGGAGGGTGCCGGCCTGGCCCCGGGCCTCACCGAGGAGCTTCTGCTGCTCAGCCAGGAGACGCGCCGCCTCGGCCCGATCCTTCGCGGCCTGGGCGATCTGCTCCTCCAGCGCCTTCTCCCGCGCCTGCACCGCACCGAGCACCACCGGCCAGGCGTACTTCTTGAGGATCAGGAAGAAGAGGGCGAAGACGAAAAGGGTCCAGACCATCAGACCGCCGTCGACCGTCAGCAATCCGCCCTGCGGCGCGCCTTCCGCCGCCAGCGGTGCCGCACCAGCGACCGTGACGGTGCCCGTCAGCCAGATCGACCGCATACCGACCTCGTGTGATGAAGGAGCGGCGGGGAACGGTATCGTCCCCCGCCCCACCGGCCTTAGAACTGGATCTTGCCCTGCATGACGAACGCGACGACGGCGGCGAAGAGGGCGACACCCTCGACCAGCGCGGCCGCGATGATCATGTTCGTCTGGATCTGGGCCG
This sequence comes from Gemmatimonadales bacterium, assembly GCA_044449625.1. Classification (GTDB taxonomy): domain Bacteria; phylum Gemmatimonadota; class Gemmatimonadetes; order Gemmatimonadales; family GWC2-71-9; genus CAMLHU01. The sequence continues at coordinate 4,791 of JBIOIC010000134.1, forward strand.
AGTTGTCCGGCTGGCGCGCCATGGCCTCAACGGCCTGGCCGCCGACCCGCCCGATACCGATGCCGGCGCCGACCACCGCGAGGCCCGCGGCGAGTCCGGCACCGATGAAGCCGTACCCCTTGCCGGTCGCGGCATCGGCGGTGGCCTGAAGCAGGGGAAGCATGTGCAGCATGGTCCACTCCCATTCCGTTGACGGAAGAACGAATGTCAGTTGCGCCCGCCGCGATCGGCCGACTCTTCCGGATCGGCGCTCCACGGTCGCCCGCCGGCGTCCCGAAGGACAGCGGGCCTCGTCCGCCATTCGGCGGACTACGATCCTGCGGCGGCGGCCGGGGCGCCCGGCGGCCGCGGGAACATCAGTGCGACGTACGGACCAGCCCGATGAAGACAGCCGTCAGCAGGGTGAAAATGAACGCGTGCAGGAAAGCCACGAACAGCTCCAGCAGCATGATCCCGGTCGCCAATCCCGACGCCCCCACCCCGACCAGATAGCTCTGGAAGAAGAAGCCGAGGCCGATCAGGGCGAGGATCACCACATGCCCCGCCGTCATGTTGGCGAAGAGACGCACCGCCAGCGCGAACGGCTTGGCCAGCTTCCCGATGATCTCGATCGGCGTCATGATGATGACCAGCGCGACCTTGAGCACGGCGCCGCCGAAGCCACCCGGGAGACCGTGGGGAACGAAGAAGATGGTCCCCAGATACCCCTTCAGGCCGAGCGAACGCATCCCCGAGATCTCGATGACGACCAGCGCCAGGAGGGCGAGCGCCCCCGTCACCGCGATGTTGCCGGTGGCCGGTGAGCCCCAGGGCAGGAGCCCGACAAGATTGCAGAACAGGATGAAGAAGAAGAGCGCCAGCAGGTACGGGACGAAGCCCTCTCCGTGCTGCCCGACATTCGAAAGGATGACTTCCTGGCGGACCCAGAGGGTGACCGCTTCGATCGCGCCGGCGAACCCCTTCGGCGGACGTCCGGCGGCCTGCGCCCTGGCGACCGACTTCGAAACGCCAAGCAGCATGAGCAGCGCGAGGGTGGTCGCCAGGACCATCCAGACCAGATGCTTGGTCGGGGAGAAGTCGATCGCGAAGGGCCCCACGACGACCGGCGCGAATCGCGGCAGCTCCACTTCGCAAGTGAGCCCGGCCTTGAAGCAGGGATACTCGATCGTCCTGGAGTTCCCCAGATGATGCATGATGTCGATGTCGCGGCTCGGCGCCGCGGCTGACGGCGTCATCGCCGGAGCCGGAGGCGTCACCGCCTCCGGTTGCTGGGCCACGAGCGGGGCCGCCGTGGCGCCGAACGCCACCGCCAGGAAGATTGCGATCCCGCGCAGCGACCGGCTCATCGTGCCTCGACCTTGGGATGTCCAGCTCGCATCACCACGACCACCTCGACGAAGAGCAATCCGACCAGCACACCCGCGAGCCCGAAGAGCGCGGGGCCGAGCGGCCATCCGAACGCGGGGACCAGCACGAACGCGGTGAACCCGATCAGCGCCACCCGCCCC
>JBIOIC010000135.1:0-6256 GCA_044449625.1 Gemmatimonadales bacterium
ACCGTTCCGAAAGATCAGGCCACGGCGGGCGCCGCGATTGATCCCGCCGATCATCGCGACCGGCGTGGCGATGATCATCGGGCAGGGCGTGGCCACCACCAGCACCGCGAGCGCGCGGATCGGATCGCCCGCCACCAGCCACGCCCCCCCGGCCACGACCACTGTGAGCGGGGTGAACCAGGCGGCGTATCGATTCGCCAGGCGCTGGAACGGCGCTTTGCTCGCCTGGGCCGAGCGCACCAGCTCGACGATGCGGGCGTACTCGCTCTCGGACGCGCGGCGTATCACCCGGATCGTCAGGGGTGAATCGAGCACGCCACCGCCGCTCGGCAGTGCGACGCCGGGAGCGGCGGCCACCGGGAGTGGTTCTCCGGTGATGCGCGAGAGGTCCACCGGCGCAAAACCTTCCGCCACCATCCCGTCGCAAGGGATCAACTCCCCCGGACGGACCAGCAGATTGTCCCCGGGCCGCACCGCGTCGATCGGCACGTCGACGATCTCGGAGCCCTGGAATCGATGGGCGATTCGGGGCGCTGCGGCGGAGAGCGCCTCCACCGCTCGTGAGGCCCGCCCCTCGGCATAGCGCTCCAGCGCCTCGCCCCCGGTCTGCATCAGGACCACCACCAGCCCCGCGAGCGGTTGCACCAAGATCGCGGCCGTGAGTACCGCCAGCGCCGCCACGATGTCGGCGGCGAACCGGCCGCGGAGGAGCCCGAAGAGCGTGCGAGCCACCATCGGGATGCCGATCACCAGCACGCCCGCCATCCAGATGCGATCACTCCACGCGGCGTTCGTCAGGCGGACCACCGCGCCCGCCGCCAGCAGCAGGAGGGCGCCCGCCGGGCGGAGGTAGGTGATCGCGGTGGCGCGACCGAGCTTCACTCGTCGATGCCGTTGCGCCGCAACACGAATCCGACCCCGCGCACCGTGGCGATCAGCTCCTCCCCCGCCGCCGCCTTGAGCTTGCGGCGGAGATTCCCCACATGCACGTCGACCACGTTGCTCTCGGGATCGAAATGCATGTCCCAGACCTTTTCCAGCAGCGTGGTACGGCGGACGACCTCTTCGGGATGGAGGAGGAAGTATTCGAGCAACTGGAACTCCTTAGGCGTCACGTCGAGCGGCCGGTCGTTGGCGGCAGCGGTGTGTTTGAGCCGATCCATCGCGACGGGGCCGTAGCGGAGCGTCTCCATCCGCTCGGCGCCGCCGCGGCGCACCAGCGCCCGCACCCGCGCGAGGAGTTCATCGAACCGGAACGGCTTGGGGAGGTAGTCGTCCGCCCCCGCATCGAGCCCCCGGACCACATCCTCGGTGGCATCGCGGGAGGTGAGCATCAGGATGGGGGTGTTCCGTCCCTCCCGCCGAAGTTCCTGTGCCACCTGGAATCCATTCTTCTTGGGCATGACTACGTCGAGCAGGATCACGTCGTAGTCGTAGACGTGCGCCAAGGTCGTGCCCTCCTCACCGTCGCCGGCCAGGTCGACCACGTGTCCTTCCTCCTTCAGCCCCTGCTCGATGAATCCCGCGACCTTCCGGTCGTCCTCCACCACGAGTATGCGCATATGATCAAAGTGGATCCTGATCGGTGAATCTTGCCGGAAGCATACCTGAAGGATGCTTCACAATTCCTCCGGTGCGGCGGGAAGCGTCAAGCGGAAAAGCCCCCCTCCCTGCGGGAGATGTTCCGCCCGGAGTTCTCCGCGGAGGAGCCGAGCCAGCCGCCGGGAGAGGGGGAGGCCGAGCCCGATCCCGCCGCGCTCCCCCGCATCGGTGTGGTAGACATCGAATATCTGTTCCAGTCGATCCTCGGAAACGCCGGGCCCTTCATCCCGCACCACGAACTCGACTGTGCCCTCGCCGGTGTCAATCGTAACGGTGACGGTGCTGCTCACCGGGGTGTGCCGGATCGCGTTGGCAAGGAGGTTGTGCAGGATCTGCTCCAGCCGGTGCGCGTCGGTCCAGCAGCCGACCGGCCCCGGGGGCGAGATCCGCTCCAGGCGGACCGACCTGGCCTCGGCCGCCGGGGTCAGGCGGCCGAAGACCCGTTCCGTCGCGGCGATCGCCCCGATGTTGCGGAACTCGGGCTTGAGGCGGTCCTCGTCGAGCCGGCTCAGGTCGAGCAGGTCGTTGATCAGACTCACCGCCTGGCCCGCCGCATCGAGGACCTCGAACGCGGCCCGCGGCAGGGTGGCGGGATCCTTTTTTCGGACCAGCATTTCGGCCCAGCCGTAAGTCGCCGCGAGCGCGTTTCGAAGTTCGTGATTGACCGTCGCGAAGAACCGCTCCCGGGTGCGTTGCAGCTGCTGCACCTCATCGAGCAGGAGGGTGCGCTCATCGTGGAGCCGGGCGTTCTCCACGGCGGCGCCCACCTGGGCCGCGAAGAGCCGCGCGATGTACTCGTCCTCGTCGCTGAACTCCGCGGCGCCGATCTTCTCGGTGAGGTAGAGGTCGCCGAAGATGCCGCGCCGGCCCACGATCGGGACCCCGAGGAAGGAACGCATCGGCGGGTGGCCGGGGGGGAAGCCGAAAGAGTCGGGGTGCTGGCCCAGGTCCGGCAGGCGGATCACCCTCGCCTCCCGGATGACGAGCCCGAGGATACCGTGGCCCCGGGGCGGCGGCCCGATCCGGGATTCCTCCTCGGGGGTGAGCCCGATGGTGACGAACCGTTCCAGGAGGCGGTTGTCGGGGCCAAGAACGCCGACGGCGGCGTACTTCGCGCCGATCACCTCGACCGCCATCTCCACCACTCGCTGGAGCACGGCGTCGAGCGAGACGATCGAGGTGAGCTCGAGTCCCGCCGCCACCACCTGTTCGAGTCGCTCTTGTGCCGGCCGGGTGTGAGGGCTCATCCGGTCAAGCTAGCCCGCGCCCTCGGCCGACGCGACCCCGCGGGAAAATTCGCGGCGGATTCACGCTCGCTTCACGCGCCGCGCCCAGATTGTCCCTCATGCGCTCACCCATTCCGGGCCCGGCCCGCTGCATCCTCGTGGCCACCGACGGCTCCCGCGGCGGCGACCACGCCGTCGACGTTGCCCGGCAACTGACGGAACCCGGGGCCGGTGTCGACCTCGCAGTAGTCATGGTACGTCGGCGCGGGGAGGTGCCTGTCCCGACGGGTGGTCAGGCGCACTCCTGGCGACCGATGGCCTCCGCCGTGCCGGCCTTGGAGCCGGAGATCCTGATCGGGCACCCCTCGATCGAGATCGCTCGTGAAGCGGAGCGGCGCGGGGCATCCCTCATCATCATCGGGCGACGGCCGGTCGAAGCCGCCGGCACCGCGATGCTCGGACCCACCGCCGACCAGATCGTTCGCGGAGCGTCCGTTCCCTGTCTTGTTCTTTCGCCCGGGCCCTGGCGCCCGACCCCACGGATCCTGGCCGCGGTGGATGGTACCGAACGGGGGGAGCGGGTGCTCGCGGGGGCCACGGCGATCGCCCACCTCCTGCGAGGCACGGTGCGGAGCGTCACGGTGGTCGCGGCTCCGCGCCTGAGCCCGAGCGGGCGAACCGGGCCCGATGGTCCCCGAGTCGTGCGCTCGGGGGATCCGGTCGACGAAGTCCTGGCCGAGGCGCGCGTGGGGGTCGACCTGCTCGCGGTCGGGGTCCACCGCCTGGGTCGTCCCGATTCCGACCTGGAGCGCGGGATCGCCCGCCGGATCATTCGGCAGGCTCGCGGCCCGGTCCTCACGATCCCTTTATAAGGAGGAGGATATGGCGCGCAACATGGGGCCGCTCGAGCGGGGCCTTCGGCTGGTCATCGGGGTGCTCATCCTGGGGCTGTTCGGCGCGCTGCCGTCCCCCGAGCGCTACCTTACGCTGGTCGGGCTCCCGCTGGTGGCGACTGCCCTCACCGGATTCTGCCCGCTCTACCGGCTTCTCGGCATCGGCGCTCGGCGCCAGTAGCCCACCTGAGATCGGTGCCCCCCCACAGGGAGCGTGCCGGTTCGATCACCTTTTGCCACAGGAGCACCGTCCATGCTCGTCAGGCTCTCCATCCGGTCGGCGCTCGGGGCGTTGGGCATTGTCGGGTTTGCCACGGGGGCCGCGGCCCAGCAGCCGGCTGCTGGGTCCGAACCCCCCGCCTCGCTGACCACCGAGAAATCGGTGGCCTCCGGTCGGAGCATCTTCCACGGCGACGGGAACTGCTTGGCCTGCCACGGCCAGGCGCTGGAAGGGGGGCCGATCGCCCCGACGCTCCGTGCTCACAAGTGGAAGAACGGCGACGGCAGCTACGACGCGATCCTTCATATCGTGATGACCGGGGTCGACGGCACGGCGATGGTGTCGCATCCGGGCGGGATCAGCGACCCGCAGGCGAAGCTGGTGGCCGCCTATGTCTGGGCCGTTTCGCACGACAAAGCCAAGCCGTAGCGGGTGCAACCCCCCTCCACGCGGAAAGGCCCGGCAGTTCGCCGGGCCTTTCTCATTCACGGTACCGCCGGGGTCAGAACACCAGCCAGGTGTAGAGGTAGAGGGTGTTGTTGTCCGAGGCGTTCCGCCCCGATCCGTCGTATCCTGTACTGCCGCCGTTGAACCTGGTGTAGGCCACGTATTGCAGGGCGAACCTGGTGTTGAGCCACGGGAGTGCTTCGATCTCCGCCATCATCCCGTCGCTGTTGGGGCTCCCGGTGGCGCTCCCCCCGACCGGGGTGGCGGGGTAGCGAAGGGCGTCGGCGTCGCCGGTGGTCGAGAAGTAGGCCAGGGTGAGGCCGATGCGCTCCGCGGTCAGCACCGATCCGTCGATCCGGAAGGTGTTGAGCTTGTCCGTGAGATTGCTCGCGGCGCCCAGGCCGACGCTTCCGTTGAGGTGCTGGTTCTCCGCGATGTACGTCGTGTGGAGCGTAAGGTTGCCGCCTCCGAGCGAGCGCTCGTACTGGGCATCGAACCCGACGTCAGCGTAGCGGTCGGTCGGTCCCGCCACCCCTACCGGCCAGAGCGCCGTCGACATCCCGTAGGAGCCGACCTCGAAATAGTTCTTTCCCCACTGGTGCTGCAGTGCCACACGCCAGTACGGTGCGCCCCCTTTGATCGTCATCGCCGAGGTGGCGTCGGGAGGATTGGGGCCCCCCTGGGCCGCCGAGCGGTAGACGCTCACTTCGGCGTACAGGAGGTTGTTCCAGAGGCCGTAGGCGCCGAGTCCTGCGACCTGCTGACTCTGTCCGCCGTCGATGAGGGAGGCGGCCGCAGGGGCCGGCGCCACCGCCGAGCTCATGAAGGGGAATCGCCAAGCGGGCGTCGTATTCCAGACGTCCTGCACCGATGGGTTGTTATTGAGCGTGACGCCGTAGAGGAGCTGGTGTGACGCGAGGTGGGTGTGGTTCGCATATCGGATGTCGAGGTTGTCCATCCCGATGGTGCCGGCGGCCGGATCGTAGGTGAGCTGGAGGAATGTCCCGAGTCGCGGCGTGATCGCCTCGCCGAGAAAGACACTCAGCTGCTGGGGGAGCTGCGCGCCGCCGTTCTGGGTGCCGGGGACATCCTTCGATACCTGGGTGAACGAAGACACCACCATCGCCGAAATGGGCGGGATGAGGTCGAGCTTGAGCGACTGCCGCTCTCCCTCCGCGCCAGCGGTGACGACCTGCAACCCCGTGAGCGTGTACCCGTTCAACTTGAAGAGACGGCCGAAGGCGGTGAGTCGGGGAAATGCAGTATGACAGGCGTTGCAGGCGAGTCCCGTCTGCCGCGAGAAGCTCGGGATGGTGGCGAAATGGATGTTCGTCGCGCCGTGGGTGGCAGCGTAGCTCCAGGCGTAGGCGCGGGCCGCATCGCCGGGCCCGGCGGCGCGGAGTGGACCCGCCGCGGCGATCAGGAAGACCAACAGTGCCGGTGAGCGATGCCAACGCATGGGAACCTCCAGCGGACTGGGGATGACGCCCGACCATTCGCGCAGTTCACTCGGTTCAAGGTCGCTGGAGGAGGATGAAGGAATGTTCGGGGTCGAGTGAGAAGGCCTTCAGACTTGGGGCTCCGGCCCCGGCGTGGAGCCCGGACTCCCACCTCCGGCGCCGGCAAGGTTAATTCCCCCCGTGCCGCCGCTCCTTGCTGCCGTCCACCCGATCGTCGAGCTCACCGAGCTTAGCCCCCACGAGCTGGTCAAGCTGGGGGCAAAGCTCGCGTTCATCTGGCTGCTGGCGTGGGCCGGATGGCTGCTGGTCAAGTTCGTGGCCCGGCGGATTCTTGCGGCGGTCAACGACGGGGATGACAGCACCTTCACCGCGGCGGAGCGGCGGGGCCATACCATTGCCCAACTGCTC